>JAFGXZ010000317.1 GCA_016936335.1 Fidelibacterota bacterium | reverse complement strand
GCCGTTTCCGATAATTCCCGGCCTGAAACCCAACCTCTGCCTGAGGGCATTGTCAAGTCCGATAAAAGTACACGAAATATTGAAGCTCTTGATATTCGCCCAATCAAGTCACCTGGCAAAGATATGCCCGGATTTCAGACGACATTGATTCCTCCCGCAAGGCCTGAGACAAAACCGATTAAAAGCAGGTCAAGCTCCGGTTCCAACAATTCCTCCACAAAGAGGACTATTACAGCGCCGGTAAAAAAGAGTTCATCATCCAGAAATTCATCACCACCGTCAAAATCATCATCGTCTTCGTCAGAAACAAAAACCATCTCAAAACCAAAATCCGATTCCGATTCTTCATCCAGTAGTTCATCGGGATCCAGCTACAGAGCCCCTGCGAAAAGCAGTTCCGGCAGCTCATCGTCAAGTACCGACAGCCGGAGTTCGAGTAGCCGTAGTTCCAATAGTTCATCCTCACGATCCAGTTCGTCGTCTGACAGATCATCAAAGAAGAAAAATTAGCAGGAGTATTCTGTATGTTCTCATTTCGGAAACGTATTATTTTCCTGGCAATCACACTATATATACCCGGTTTTCTCTCAGCCCAGTTTTTCAGTGAACCTATGAGCGTTGAGGCTTTACGGCCTTTCTGGACTACTACCGGATTTGGCATGTCGTCGTTTTCACTACAAAACAACACACTGTTATCCGGCGATATATCTTCCACCCAGTCTAACCCGGCTTTTCTGATTAATATTAAACGGCCTAAGGCCAGCCTGTCAACAAACAATTTATTCAATAACTATAAATCCAGTTTGAATGGTACCAATTCAGGGATAAATTCTGAGACAAATACCTTTTACACCGATTACTTTGGCTTTGCCTATCCGCTACCTGTTTACCAGGGAGCAATGGTTTTAGCGGTCAGTTATGAGCCATCCGTTTACTATTATTCAACCTTGAAAAGCGGCGGCACTGTCAGTTTTACCGAAGGCGCTGTGTCCGAAAATATGGATATCAAAGAATCCGGCGTGATGAACACCCTGCGTTTCACCGGGGCTGTGGAATTCATGCCCAATTTTAACGTCGGGCTTTCAATGAACTTTCACAGCGGCAACCGCAGTTACGAATCAATTAAAACTGAAAACGCTGATGCAATTGATACCAATACCGATGATTATCCCGATATCACTTATCTCGAAACCATTAAACCCGAATACAATGGTTTTAATATGGATCTTGGTATGAGCTACCAATCCGATATTTTTAAATTCGGCATACGCCTGACAACGCCACTGAAATTGCACGTACACGAGCTGAGCCGATTTACCGAACAATACATTTATGATGAAGCCTGGTCTATCGGCGCATCCCGGGATTCTACCACGGATTATAACATTGAATACACCTCCCGTTATCCCTGGGAAGTGGCACCCAGTTTCGCTGTAAGACTTGGTTCTATGACACTTGGCGTGGACCTGATAATCCATAACTGGCAGGACATTGAAGTGGATCAATTGACGAATAATGACGATGTCAACCGTGATCTTTACTGGAACCTGCGGCGCACAACCGATATCGGCCTCTCCATGGCGTTGCCACTGGGGAAAACGATTTCCACCCGCTTTGCGTATCGCCGGATTCCATCGCCTTACGCTGAGGTGCAGAACAATGACGAAGAAATCAACCACCTGATCGGCGCCAGCGTCGAAACCATCCTGATGAAATCACTGATTCTTGGATTTTCGTACCAACGTGCCTTTGGAAATCAAACAGTTTCTCATCCTTATTTCGGAACCTATTCGACCCAGTCTTATACCAATGACCGTTTATCAATATCCCTTGCGATCCTGCTGTAAATAGTCGTTTGAATCTATATACCGGTCTAATGAAATATTTCAGGCATTTTTTTCTGATTATCATTCTTTCCTCCATTCTGCATGCTGCAGATACGCCTCAAATTTATCATCAGGTCCCGGAAAAACTGTATTATGATCAATTTGATTGGCTGCGCTGTGTGGTCGATCCCGGCAGTTACCATCTGTTAAAAGTGAGCATTTTTATCAAAGATAAATCCGAAAACTTTTTTACCGAATACAGTCTGCCGAATGATAACGGTGTTTACACCTTTCAGCTGATTCCGGAAATGGTCCGGGCGGATTCCTTCATCTATTTCATCACGGCAGAATTCAGTGATTTTGCACTTCTGGCTTTTCCCATGGAAAACCCGAAAAGAAATCCTGTCGTGGTTCCCGTCATGCAGGAAAAACGATCGGCAAAGGTCATTGAAGTGCGGGACGTGGCCAAGATATTTTGCGACCTCGGACGTAATATTGAGAATGTTCAGAGTGTCACAATCTTTTCCCGTTACGGTCAAACCGGCCGATTTAATCCTGAACCAATGAACTACATCAAAGAACGGTTTCAGTACACTGTGCATGAATCTTCAGATAAGAATTCAAAATTTTACTATTACATTGTAATCCTTTTCAAAGATCAAACAACCCTGTCTTATCCATCCGATGATTTCGATAAAAATCCGGATTACCGTATTTTAACCGGCAGACGTTCATAATTCTTTAATTTCTCCGATAAAGATTTGAGTTAATTTTATTTAACCCGTATATTCCGTTAAGGAAATCAACTATGAAGCAGACATTAATCACAACCCTGTTTTCAATCGCATGCCTGCTGTCATCCGTGATCGCTGCCAATGTCAACCCCCCTCAGCAAAAGGAAATATGGGTTCTGGAATATGATGGTGTCATCAATCCCGTGGCCGCAGCGTATATTGGTGATAATATAGACGCAGCCGAAAAAACCGGAGCGGAATGCCTGATCCTGAAAATGGATACACCGGGCGGCCTGATGACATCCATGCGTGATATTATTAAAATGATTCTTAATTCCGAAGTTCCCGTCGCGGTTTACATCAGTCCCCGGGGTGCCCAATCGGCTTCAGCCGGGGTTTTCATTACGGTTTCCGCCCATTTTGCGGCAATGGCGCCGGGCACAAACATAGGCGCCGCCCATCCGGTTAATATGGGTGGTGGTCGCAATCCATTCAGCGGAGAAAAGCCCGATACTTCAGATACAAAAACCATGATGGAAAAGGTCACAAACGATGCTGTTGCCCAGATTCGCAGTCTCGCCAGGGAACGCGGACGCAACATGGAATGGGTCGAAGATGCTGTCCGTAACAGTGTGTCTATCACCGAAACTGAAGCCGTTGATTTAGGGATTGTCGATCTCATTGCCAGCGATCTCGATGAACTTATCGAGTACCTGGATGGAAAAGTTGTCAAACTGCCGGAGGGTGAAAAAACACTAGCTACGCATCATGCCCGGATAATGGAACGTCCCCTTGGTTTTCACAGAAAAGTACTGAACATCATCAGCGACACCAATATTGCCTATTTGTTGATGATTCTCGGGTTTTATGGTTTGTTTTTTGAAATTCGCAGTCCCGGAGCGATTTTCCCGGGAGTGTTGGGTGGAATTTTCCTGGTGCTTGCTTTTTTTGCATTCCAGATTCTGCCAATCAATTATGCCGGTCTGGCGCTGATTATCATAGCGATCATTTTATTTATAATGGAAGTCAGTATAACCAGTTTCGGACTTTTAACAATTGGAGGATTAATATCCATGATACTTGGATCCATGATGCTGTTTGATGTCAGTGGAGTACCAAAAGAATTGTACTCGGTTTCACTGGCAGTCATTATTCCCGTCGTTATTTTTACGGTACTCTTTTTTGTAATCGCATTGTCATATGCGTTTAAAGCTCAAAAAAATAAACCCCGCACCGGTATGGAAGGTATTATCGGTGAAACTGGCCGGGCAATCACAGATATTGGCAATTCCGGAACAGTGGAGGTCCACGGTGAAATCTGGAAAGCAACAGCAGTTCTGCCAATTCCTAAAGATGCTCAAATCACCGTTAAATCTGTTAATCACATGCTACTGACAGTTGAAGAATTTAAATCATAAACAAAGAAGGAGAATCTCATGCAAATTCCATTAATAACTATTATCGTACTGGTGCTCTTCCTTTTATCCAGCATGATCCGGGTGTTGAAAGAATACGAAAGAGGCGTTATTTTTCGTTTAGGCCGAATAATTCATGCCAAAGGACCAGGTCTGATTTTATTGATTCCGGTTATTGATAAAATGGTCAAAGTCAGTCTGCGGACTGTCGTTCATGACGTGCCGGAGCAGGACATTATCACCAAGGACAATGTTTCTGTCAAAGTAAATGCCGTTGTCTATTTCCGGGTTATGGATCCTACAAAGGCAATCGTGGAAGTCGAGGATTTCTTCTACGCTACATCCCAGCTCGCCCAAACAACCCTGCGGAGTATTTTAGGCGAGAGCGAATTGGATGAGTTGCTGTCCAACAGGGAAAAAATCAACCTTGATCTGCAGACCATTCTCGACAAGCACACCGATCCATGGGGCATCAAAGTTTCCCAGGTTGAAATAAAGCATGTTGATTTGCCCACCGAAATGCAGCGGGCCATGGCCAAGCAGGCCGAAGCCGAGCGTGAACGTCGTGCAAAAATCATTAATGCCGAAGGTGAATACCAGGCGTCAGCCAAACTGTTGGAAGCCGGTGAAATCCTGACCAAACAACCAATTACCCTGCAGCTGCGGTATCTGCAGACCTTGCGCGAAGTCGCTACGGAAAATAATTCCACAATCATTTTTCCGCTGCCAATTGACCTTTTTAAACCATTTATCAAACTGGCGGAATTAGCGAAACTCGAAGAAAAAACCGAGTAAATTCTTATCAACCATGTAAAATTTTAACGTGGTAAGAATATACGGATACTAACCCGTTGTGTGGAATAAAAACTTAAAAAAAGATGTGCATTAGCTTAAAAATCCTTAAATTATTGTATCGTAATTCAATAATAATCAAGGAGATAAACTAATGCACAATCTTAAATCAAACTTCGATCGTATCAAACCAATTGTCAAGGAATCACTTGCTATTTTCACCGATTCTAATGGAAATATCAATAAAATTGGTGCAAAACCTAAATTCATTGATGTTGACCTTATTTCACTATCTCTTACGGCTGAAAGTCTTTCCGTCAGTAGCGAGAACCTGCTGTTTGTTAAACTGCAATCTGAATATCGCGAGGACTTTCCATTGGTATAAATTCCATAGAGTTTGCAGTCTTAATGGAGTCATCACCAGTTTTGATCTCTCCAAAGACAACCACGCCGATATTCAATATTTCAGAGATATCGAACCGTATTACAGTAATTGTCTGATGTTAGGGGATAAAGCCTATCTCGATTCTGAATATCAACTAGAATTATTTGAGTCGAGAGGTATTCAGTTATATACACCTATGCGATCTAATCAGAAGAATTTTAAAAAACAACCGGCATTGTTTCGGAAAGTACGTAAACGGATTCAAACATTGTTTTCTCAGTTGGTAGATCAATTCGTAATTCGTGTAAATAATGCCAAAATATTTATCGGCTCGCTTAATTTCACACAACGGGTTAAGAAAATGTGTGATTATCGCACACCCCTGGCAATTAAAGCACCATCCCAATAAAATGAGCCAACAAAAACTATTGTATTATTTTGATAATCACAATGGTCAAATACTTTGTCATCAACAGGAACATCTGATACTCTTTTCCAAGTTACTCCATTATAATGACTTCCTGTACCTTGTCGTGAACCGATAAACAAGTCATTAAGTGCTTGAATTCCAAACATGGTATATCCATAATTTGAAAGATCCAAACCGGTTTTACTGGATGGTGTGAATTTCATGACATTACTATTTATTGGCTTTCTAATTAGCCCTGTTGAAGTCAAAATGTAAACAGTATCCGATAGAACATCTATCCCGGCCGCCCAACCAAATTCTCCTTCTTCCCAGTTTGCATAATAATCATCGGATTCAAACAACGTTTGCCATTCTCCATTAACTAATTCCAGCGCT
>JAFGXZ010000039.1 GCA_016936335.1 Fidelibacterota bacterium | reverse complement strand
GTCGAATCAAATCATCCACGGTATGTTAAACCATCTGTTTCTGTAATAGTTCGGAAATTTCTACAAAATCCTGTGCCAACGGAGCCACAATCTCGATCTCTTTATTTAAAAACGGGTGCGTAAACCGAATACAATACGCATGGAGCATTTGTCGCTCTGCCCTGGCTATGACTATTTTGCCCAAGTCAGAATATTTCTTTCCGAAAGAACTGAACGACCGTTTGCCACCGCCATAGATTTTATCGCCAACAACCGGATGTCCAATCGACAACATGTGCACCCGGATTTGATGGGTTCGCCCGGTTTCAATGATCACTTTTACATGGGAAATAATTTCATAGGATTCAATTAATTCATAGCGGCTCCGGGCAAATTTTCCCGTATCACAAACGGCGATCTTTTTACGATTGAGAGAATCCCTGCCTAACGCTGCTTCAATAACACCGGTTTCAGGATAAGGCACTCCCCATACCAATGCCCGGTATTCTTTATAAATCTGGCGATCGGAAAACAGTTTCCCCAGTTTCCAGTGTGCCTCATCGGTTTTTGCCACAATCAGAACGCCGCTGGTGTCCTTATCCAGGCGGTGTACCAGGCCTGGTCGCATTTTTCCGCCAATGGCACTGAGATTTTCCGTATAATTCAGCAGACCACTCACCAGTGTTCCCTGATAATTGCCGGCGCCGGGATGCACAACCAATCCTCTGGGTTTATTAAGTGCCAAATAAAAATCATCTTCATAAATGATTGATAAAGACATTTCCTCAGGGACCACTTCCAGCGTCGGAGGGGGCGGAATACTTACTGAAACCAGATCATGGCTTTTCAGTCGATGGCTGGGTTTGCATTGGTCATTATTTACCTTTATATCACCGCTGAGTATCAGGTCATGAATTTTAGAGCGGGAAAGTTTTTTTACTTTACCCGCAAGAAACACATCGAGACGAATGTCCACATCATCACTGACCAGAATCGTCATCTCATTTTTTAATTGGTTATCACTCATTGATAGAAGACAAGGGTGTAAGTATACGGGTAATATCCATGATCCTCATTATTTCTGAGCATCGTTTAGGTCATTGGGTACCAAATTTGAGAGAGTAAAGCAGGTATAGCAAATGCTGATGATTTATCCTTGCATTAGTATTTTTATCGGGAAATCCTGTTCACACTATAAAATACAATATCCATCGATGACTTTCCACCGTGATTCCGATTTTTATTGAATGAAGAGTATTAACCGTGCTGACCGGTCTATTTTTTATTTTTGGTTTTGCATTTGACGCAATGCTGCGTGTGAGGAACCTCTTCAAGCCGTTCTTTGGGAATCAGCTCACCACATTCGATACAAACACCGAACTCGTTAATTTTAATGCGCTCAAGAGCGTTATTCATGTGAGACAGTAATTTATTTTCACGGGATAGCCATAAAAAAGCCTTTTCACGTTCCTGGGAATCGGTACCCACATCGGCCATGTGATACGCATACGTCGAATCAAGAGTCGAATTGCTTTGCAACGCATCATCGTTCATGGCAATAGATTCCAGACGTTTGATCTCCTTGAGGCTTTCTTCACGTTTTTTTAGAATGAGATTTCTAAAATATTCAATGTCCTCAGGGCTCCACGATTTCTTTATTACTTTTGCTTCCATTGTTTTGTTTCTCCTACCGAAATTTACTGTTTGCGGGTGATAGAAACACGAACTTTATTACCGTCGATCATAAATTCCCGATCAATTTCCCCGGAAGAAAATTGATATTCCAGATCGGTGGCAAGTGTTTCCCGCTTAAAATATTCGCTAAATTGATTCATTGCGCTGTTAATTTTTTCTGTTGTCTCACAGCTGACCGAAATCCGGTCTTCCACTTTGAAATCTGCGTCTTTGCGCATGGTCTGAACCTGACGAATCAGATCCCGAACATAACCTTCATTAATCAGATCTCTCGTTAAAACCGTATCCACAGCAACAGTATACTCGCCTTCAAATACGACGGAAATACCATCAGCATCCTGTCGCTCTATCAACAAATCTTCCGCTGTCAGAAATACCCTGTTTTCCTTTAACTGTATCTCAACGGTTCCGCCTTTTTCGATTTTCTGAGCCATTTCGTCAGCTGAAAGTTCTGCGATAGCGGAACGAATTTCTCCGAGTGCTTTACCGTATTTAACGCCCAGCGTGGCAAAATTCGGTTTGACAACATAGGAGGCAAGAGCCCTGTCATCACGAATATATTCAACCGTTTTAATATTCAGTTCTTCGAGTATTTGATCCGACAGGTCGGCTAAGGAATCAGCCGAAATATCAGATGGCAATTTTATCATTACTTTTTGCAGCGGTTGACGGACTTTGAGGTTTGACTTATTTCGGGCAGCCCGGCCCATGCCGACAATTTTAATTATTGCATCGGTGCGGGCAATAATGGCTGCGTCGATCTGATCATCGTTGCAAACCGGATATTCACTGAGATGAATACTGATTGGCGCATCGGGTTCCAGTGATCGGACCAGATTCTGATAAATCGCATCGGTGATAAACGGAATAACCGGCGCCAGAATTTGAACCAGGCTTTTCAATGCTGTATAAAGCGTCTGGTAGGCGCCCCATTTATCGGAATCGTCCTCAGATTTCCAAAAACGGCGGCGGCTGCGGCGAATGTACCAGTTGGACAACACTTCCAGAAAATCATCCACCAGTTTCATCGCCCGGCCGGGTGCGTAATTATCAAATTTATCCCGGACTTCTCTGATCAGCAGGTTTAGTCGGGCTAACAGCCAGCGATCCAATTCAGATAATTGATGATAGTCCACTTTATGGTCGCCGGGAGTGTATTTGTCCAATTCGGCATAGGTGGCAAAAAAGGAATAGGAGTTCCACAGAGTGATCATCTGTTTACGAACATCCTTCGCAAGAGCATAGCCGAAATTCAAGTTACTGACAGGATTATGATCAACGTACATCCAGCGCATTACATCGACACCCATCTTTTCGGCAGCATCATCGAACCAGATGGCATTGCCGGCGCTTTTGTGCATATCATCCCCTTTTTCATCCTTGACCAGGGCATAGCCCAGAATCGTCTGAAAGGGTTCTTTATTTTCCAGCACCGTGCTCATTGCCAGCAACGAATAAAACCAGTTACGGAACTGCCCTGGCAGACTTTCACAGATGAACTCCGCGGGGAACCATTCGTTCCAGTAATCATGATCGGTTGTATAGTGCAATGTTGAATAGGGGACGATTCCGGCATCCAGCCAGGGATTGCCCACATCTTCAACACGGGAAACCTTGGCGCCGCACCTTTCGCATTTTATTTTTACAGCGTCCACCCAGGGCCGGTGCGGAGAGTTGCCTTCGAATTCTTCCCAGCCTGCGATTGCCCGTTCCTTG
>JAFGXZ010000316.1 GCA_016936335.1 Fidelibacterota bacterium | reverse complement strand
TATCTATTATATTGAGGTATAAAAATACACAGAAAAAATTCACTTTTTAAAAAATTTCAAACAAATATTGACGAAATGTAGCGATATCTTCCGAATATTCAAAATAATTTTATATTAGCATAAATTTAAACGCTTGGTTTAAATTGGCGCGGAATCGTCATCGCCCTAATCAGCATTATTCTGACTTTCGGCTACCGCAAGATCGGGACGGTTTGGATTGTCGCCGGAGCAGCGCTGCTTGGGTACTTATTAAGCCTGATCTAACCAATACTTCTCCCTTGCAAGTTCGCGCGGAATCCCGCAGATTTCCATATGTTCAATATTTGTCTAATTCAGCCACCGATTGAAGATTTTTACGGGACTGACATCCGCAATATTCCATTGGGTCTGCTCTCCATTGGGGCGATGTTAAAGAAAAAACACTCGGTGCAGCTGCTGGACCTGCGCCATAGCAAATCCCACAAAAAATCCATCCCAAAAGATCTCAGCGCGGTCGCATCCTATTACCGGCCGGAAGATGCATCGCCCTTCGGTCTTTATAAACACTATTCCCGTTTCGGGCTGAGGAATGAAGATATTGCCACGGCAATACCAGCTGCCTGCGACGTCTTTATTATTTCAGCCCTTTTCAGCACCTATATCTATGAAGCCCTTGAGGTCATCAACATCATTCGCCGGAAAAAACCCGAGGCGATTATCGTTGCCGGCGGTTCCGGGGCAATGTTCCACACTGCCGAATTCTTCGACAGCAGCTGCGATTTCATCATTCAGGGTGAAGGTGAATTGGCAGCCGAAGTCCTGCTGAATGAACTGCAAAAACCACAGGCGGATTTTGCGACCATCCCAAACCTGATCTGGCGGATCGATGGAAAAATTCAAAAGAATCCCGTTCAGATCATCGAAAATTTAGACGATTTGCCCGCCCCGGATTATTCGATCCCCGGCACACCACAATATCACTTAAGCGGGAAACGCCATGCCATGCTCATGGCCAGCCGCGGCTGTGTATATCAATGCCGCTTCTGCTGCATTCATCATGTTTTCGGAAATAAATACCGGCTGCGATCTGTGGAGAACATTCTGACAGAAATAGGTGATAAAATCAACGCAGGCTTTCGTTCATTTGATTTTGAGGATGATCACTTCGGAGGAAGTAAAAAATGGCTGAATCAATTATTAGACGGAATTATTGAAGAATTTGCGCAATACGATCTGTCCTTTCAGGCCATGAACGGGATCACCGCCGGCAATCTTGATGAAACCATCCTGAAAAAGATGAAACAGGCCGGTTTTAGTGGCATCAATTTATCATTGGTAACACCTGATCGAAGTCGCCAAAATGCCCTGAATCGTCCATTCAACACCCCGCATTTTAAAACCATCGTTGACCAGGCAAATAAGCTTGGGTTACAGGTCACCGCCTATCTGATTATCGGACTGCCCGGCGATATGCCCGAAGACAACCTGAAATCCATCCTGTTTCTGGCCCGCCTGCCGGTCCTGATCGGTCCGTCGCTCTATTACCTGACACCCGGTACGGCCGATTTCGATACATTTCAGAAAATATCTGAAAAACCATTATCGCCACACTGTTATCGTTCCAGTTACTTTCCCTGTGAACGTCCCGATTATTCCCGAACCGCGGCCATGACCCTGTTCCGGATTTGCCGCATTATTAATTTTATCAAAGCGATAGAAAAACAACGTTGTACCGTTTCAGAATACAAAATAGAAAACGATAAAATAAGCTTCTTTCAAAGACAGGATGGAAAAGAAAGTCAGATCGCGCTGGGATTTGCCTTACTGGAAATATTAGCCACAACCGGCAAAATATTTGGCACCACTCGGAAGCAGGATAATCAATATCCACTTATTGAAGAACAAACCGACCCTGCCCTGGTACAACAATTCCTGTCTGCATATCCGATAGAAACAAATCGATAATTATCTGGAGATAAATTCTCCTCAGCACTTATAACGACACAGCGCAACGCAATCCTAACGCCAAATTGTTTTCAGTCGACCAACCCTCATGTAAATTCACAATATATTGTAAATCCGGCTGCAGCATAAATGTATCATTTATCTGAAACCCCCAGTAAAATTCAATCACATTTTGCTGCCGGTCTATTTGCTGATCTGTTTCAATCATCTTTTGCCTGTAGTCTTTACTAAAACAGGATGTTTCGATTGCGAGACCTAAATCATGCAGATTGCCCTGATCCGAAAAGCTGTACAGAACGATGCCGCAACTCCAGGAAACAGCGATCGGGTTAACCCGCGGATTCGCCCATCCGAAGCGGGCAAAACCACCCAACAATTGACTGGACCGTCCCCATAACACTTTTTCGCCCAGAATGTAGCCTCCCCAGCTCTTTACATCACCAACAACATTATTATTATATGGTTCAAAATCTGCAGAATAATACCATATCCCCAGAGCTGCTTTTTCATATTGCCTACAGATTAGATTGTCCGGCATCGATTTCTTTTTGAGATACTGTGATTTTTGTCGCCAATGATGGTGCCGGCGCGATTTGGAATCATGAATTATTCCATGCTGACGGAACCGCCCCGGTCTGATGTGTACACTTCGCATGCGTTCAACGCCTGTCCGGTAACCGATTTCCGTGCAGAGTAGCGCACCTTCATCCTCCGAAATACCAATATCATGTACCGACGGGTACTCAGTTTTACCGGGAACACCATCGCTTATTGCCGTTTGTAGATATATGTTATCGCAAAGGTTTATTTTAATCCGGAATGCCAGTGCCGGATCGGGAAATGTCGGGACACCATTTTTCCCGCTTTGTGAAAAATCCGGTCCCATTCCGAAGGACCCATTCAGAAATGTACCTGTCAGCAGATTCACATCAAATTCACTGTTCAGATCGTAGACACCCAGCAGCAACGATCCTTTTTCAAGAATGTTCTGTTTTAGCCAAAGTTCCTGCAATTTTATCGTATTCCCGGACTGGATATTACTGAGTTCAGCCAGTTCAATCTCCTGGTTATACAAATGTCTGCTGTACGCAGTGATTCCATTCATGTGAAAGCACAGCCCATCCCATGAAATCAATTTGTTTAAATCAACCGTAAAACCAAGAGCAAACAACCCAAGGGATTGTAGGTCGCTGATGTTCCGGTCGTTATATTTTTCAAATATATCCTGGATAGCGTTCACATCAAAAATGAAACTTTCTGAGGAAAGCAACTTGTTGCTTGAAATGCTCGTGCCCTCTGCAACTCCAAACGGAATTAAAACGGCCAGTAACAATACAAAAAGAGTGCTGCTAACAGATTCGAAACGGTTCATAGACGATCCACTTGGTTGCCGTTTTCGTTTACTGTCTGTTAGATAAATCTATTCCGGAAAAAGTTAAATTGCTTTCTCGATTAATTTTTTACGAATCTATCGTCAACTAAAGCCCCATCTCGGTCAGCGCCTGCTCGATCAGTTTGTCGCTGGCTTTCTGAATAGCCCGGATTCCGGCGGTCTCTTCGGAATTCCCGGCGTTTTTATCTTCAACCAGATAGTTACCAACAACGGTTTTCTGCTGAATATTGTAAATTTTCAGGATTCCCCTGGCCCTGGCAAAGTAAAACCCGTCCTGAATTTTATTCGTCTGTCCTGAAGAAATTGTCCCCAGGATAACTAAATCCGCATTGGAATTACCCACTATTTCAGCGATTTTATCAGGCGCTGCATTGAGATCGATCTCGCTTATCTGAGTAAATGGATTGTTCTCCTGTACCGTAAAACCGACAGCGGTAATCTTTTCCAATAGTGCATTCTCCAGGTAGGATATTTCCACCGGTTGATCGAGATTTTTTTCAATTATTTTTATCATAATCCGGTTATCCGGAAGCAGGGAAAAAGTGTATTGATTATTTGTTATGCTCAACTCTTCGGGAAAATGCACGGTTGCCCGGATGTCCACGTTACCAGCGGATGCCAGTTTTTTTACTTTACACAACGCGACACCCGTTTGATCGGTTTTCAGCTGGGGTTCTATTATGGCTTTCCCGCGCAGAACTTCAACTTCGACATCCAGATCCGGCAAAGGGAACCGCTGATCGCCATCCTGCCAATACACTGACAGCACCAGGGGTTCCGGCAAGGGCAGACCCAATTTTGCCGGTCGATCCGCCCCGCTGCCTTCGATGCGAATACTGGCCGGTATTTGCTGCATGGTTGCCATTAATTTTTCTTTAAAACCATTTAGCCGGGCCATTTCCTGGGGCGACAAGCCGGTAAAGCGCGTCATGGGCAGAACATTCGACTGAACGGTCTTAATCTGTACCAATGCCAGAGCAATCTGGCCTTTGCGGGCAAGATCCAGGGACTCGTCGTAGCGATTCTCGCCCAATGCAACGGTTTCTTCAACCAGATCTGCCATGAATTGTTTGTGCCGCTCTTCGGAAAAAGGGACAGCCACATATACCTGATATTCAGTCCGGGATTTGAAACCATCCTTTATTTTCCACTCCTCAACAAATACGTCATCGGGAGTCACGGAAATGATATTCCGTGAGACTACCTTGATCCGCGAACTGGTAAACGCATCATCAGTATTTACCTCACCGGACTGCTCGACAATCTGATCAACAAATTCACTCTCAATAACTCCCCCAAGGGTTTCAATAATCTGACGCTTGGCATCAGCCAGAGCATCGGCACGGGCATCGGCTTCACTGGCAAACCGGTGTGAGATTCCCACATACATCCCCGGCGTGATTTTATCGACCCATTGCGGACGCGGTTCTTTGGTGATACGTTTCTGAGCGAATAATTGGGTGTTCAGCATGAGAACAGATATTAGCAGGATACTGCGAAATAAAAGTACGTGATTTTTTTGGATCTGGAATTCACGATTGATTTTCATAGATACTCCCGTCATGAATGACATTTGTATTAAGAATACTCACAAATTTCCACAAATTCAAATAAAAGATTCGTTCTCTGTTCGATTGATAGTTTCAACTGTCTTCTGAATTTAGTATATTTCTATTACATGTGGTCGCAAAACAAAAATAAAGTACGCCGGTTATCGTTTCAATGATGTGAGGAGAATCATGCCATGAACGCAGGCAAAAATTTAATTATACTCAATGTCATACTCTTGCTGTCAATAGTCACGGCAGCTCAATTCCATGATGTCTCTGTCGAAATATCCGTTGACCGGATGCCGGAAAAAGAGCGCATGGACCTGAAGACGCTCGAACAGATGATTCCTTACTATTTTGAAAGCTACGACTGGTTTGAAAATACTTACGGAATCGAAATTCCATTAAAAATAAGTATGTTCCCGGAAGCGGTCAGCTCCAGCGGTTTCGAACGGGTGTTTACCAGCCAGTTTCTGATATCCAACGAAAACGCCGATCAGCGCTTTTTTGAAAAGGGTTTCAAGTTCGTGTACAATTCCAATGATCCGCTCACCCATTCGGAAATGAGCCATCCGCTCACCAGCGCGTTTGATTTTTATGCTTATATGTTTATTGCCGGTGAACTGGATACTTACGACCCGCTTGGCGGAAATAATATTTACGATAAAGCCCGCGACATTGCTACTCGCGGGCAGGTTTCAGAGCGGTCATGGAACTGGAAATCCCGGCTGCAGGATCTGGATGAAATCCAGCGACTACGCGATTACCGTCTGGTTAAATATTATTACTGGTTAGCCATTGATAATATTGACCAGGAAAAACCCAAAGAAGCCCGCAGTGCCATTGATAAAATGCTGGAACATTTAGACCGCATGTTTCAGATTAACGCCCGGGAACGCTACACCCATGTTTTCCTGGATGTTCATGCTCGCGACATTGCCGAGATTATCCATAGTTTCGGAACACCCCGGCAAATGGATCAAATAATCCAGTTAGATCCGGACAACGAAGCGATTTATAAAAATAACGGTGCGCGGACTGAATAATTTCCAAATCCCCAAAACATGGAATGCCCGGTTAAGTTTCCGGGCACTCTGTTTACATTACTTTATAATGTCCACATAGCGCCGTTTGCC
>JAFGXZ010000315.1 GCA_016936335.1 Fidelibacterota bacterium | reverse complement strand
AATCTATTCTGAAAACAATCAATAATAATTCCGAATTGCTGACTTTGATCTTTGGCATGCCCGATCAGACGTTTTAAGCCATCGGCTTGTTTATCATTTTTATTTTTTCGAGGCATGTTGTGATATCCGGAAAAAAAGAAACCTTTATATTCCGACGATCTTACCAAAGATTTAAAGTGCAGTTCACTTTCTGTTGTATGTTGCTCTAGATTGTAGTGAAAATACATAGCCATTGTGTTATTCAGCCCCACAATACCGTGGTTGATTCATTCCTATTTATTTGAAAAAATAAAATAAGGGAGCCTAAATATCTCCCTTATTCCATAATATAAATCAGTCGGAGCGAGAGGATTTGAACCTCCGACCCCCTGAACCCCATTCAGGTGCGCTAGCCGGACTGCGCCACGCTCCGAAATCAAAAAGCCGTGTAATATACATGATTTATTTATTTATGTCTACAAAAAGGTATCAGGATTCCCAGTCATTCAAGAGATTCAGTATCTCTGTCAAGCCGGATTTGATTTTATGGATTACTTCCAGTAATTCATTGTCGGAAATCTTTTCCTGTTCCGGCTCATCAATACTTCCCGTCTCACTGAAATTCTGCAAATCTTCAGGTTTGAGGGATTTTAACTTTTGCTTTGCACCTTCAATGGTAAATTTTTTCTCATAAAGCAGGTGTTTAATATATTGAATGAGTACAATATCCTTCTCTCTGTAAACCCGGTTTCCGGCTCTGTTTTTCGACGGAGCTAGCGACGGGAATTCTGATTCCCAGTAGCGGAGAACATACTGCTTTAAACCAGTCGTTTCGCTGACTTCACCTATAGAATAATACAGTTTTTTGATAGACCTTCCCATTTTACGTTCTATTCTGCACCTTACTTAAACCATTACTTTAATAGTATAAACAGTGCAATCTGATATGTCAAGTAATTTTTTAGGTTATCGTAAAGTATTCACGGCAATAGTGGCATTTGAACAAAAATTTATTACATTTTGTTTGATGATTTCAAAATACAGTCGTCTATCGCCTGACAATTTCCGCTCAATAGAGTTCAGGCCATCAGAACGATAGACAGCCAGACGCAGGACTACCCCTTTTGGGATTGCACCTTTATAAAATTTGATCGGAAAAAAACCACAAATTTTATGATAACCACTCTTCAGAGCAGCAGTATTTATACGATTCGAAATAGTCCCAAAAGGTGCTGTAAAAACATGAACCGGCTGTTTAATTATTTTTTCCAGTGTTGCTTTAGAATGGCGTAATTGATATTGGAGTTCCTGTTTATCAACTCCCCGCAATGACTGGTGCGATACACTATGGGATCCAATTTCCCAGCCTGCATCAACAAGTTTCTGAATGTCTTCCCGGCTTAGATGCTCGTATTGAATACCACCTAAATTGACATCCCATGTATTTTTCCTACCGATAAAATTTGTAATGATAAACACTGTTGCCGCCACTGAATATTTTTTCAAAATCGGGTATGCATGTTCAATGACACCTTTATATCCATCGTCAAAACAGATAGCAATCCGTTTGTCATTGCTCATAGACTCTGTTTCCAACTGAGACAGTGTCACCAGATGAAATCCCTTTGAAATTAAAAAGTCTATTTGCTTTTCAAAGGTTTTAGGGTGTACGCAAGACAATCCTAATTCCGGTTTCGGATCGACTTTGTGGTACACCAGCACCCGACAACTATTTTTAGGTTTGAAGATAGTTGATCTCCCGTTATTTTCCGGGACTGAAATTGTATTTACGGTAGAATTTCTTTGTAAATTCTGCAATCAGTTCGTACGAACGAATCAATGTCTCCTCTTCCGGCAGGAATACAATTCTGAAATGATGTGTGCCTGGCTTTTCACCAAATCCCTTACCGTAAACGACGAGTACACCTGTTTCTTCAAGTAATTGCATGACATATTGTTCATCATCAATACCATCGGGTAACTGGATTTTGGGGAACGCGTAAAATGCACCCCCGGGCTTAACACAGGAAATACCGGGAATTGCATTCAGCATTTCATATGTAATATCGCGACGTTTTTGAATTTTCGCCATCACTTCTGGTAAGTGATCATCTCCACCATTCAGAGCCGGTGCAATCATATACTGCTGAGGATGCGGAGAACAAAGCCGGGCACGTAATAATTTATTAATGGCTTCACGGTATTCCACAATCATTTTGAGTGGGTCATGAAAAATCGCCCAGCCAACCCTCCATCCGGGCATTATGTAATTCTTACTAAGTCCGCCAAATGTGATAACCGGAACAGTTTCGGATAAGGATGCAATGGTAATATGCTTTTGACCGTCAAATAATAGTTTATCATAAATTTCGTCTGCAAAAACAACCAGATTGTGTTTTTCGGCAAATTTGAGAATGTTGAGAATACTTTCACGATTATAGTTGGCGCCCGTTGGATTATTGGGATTGATCACCACAATGGCCTTCGTCCGATCGTTTACTTTTTGCTCCAGTTCATTCAGATCGATCTGCCAGCCGGTTTCCTCGTTGAGTAAATAGGGGTTCAATGCGCCATGGTAAACCGGAATCTGGCCGCTGTACAAAGGATAACCGGGTGACGGCGTCATGATATTATCACCGGGATCAATTAATGCAGCTATGGCAATTGTAATCGCTTCTGAGGCACCACTGGAAATAATGACATCATTAGCGGTCACATTTTTAATACCTTTGACTTCGACAGCATTACGGGCAATGGCTTCTCTGGCTTCAAGGATACCCATGGAATCGCAATAGGTCGAAACATTGTTTTTCGTTCCGGCATTGGATGCAAGGATCCGATCGACGATAATCTGACGTAAATTATTCGGTGTCTCAAAATCATAAACCGGTGGATCGCCTATATTCAGATACAGGATTTTTTTACCGGCCGCTTCCAGTTGCTTTGCTTTAACAACAATATCACGAATCGCATAAGTAACGTAATTTGTTCGATCTGCAGGTTTAATGACTTTTACCATTTTAGCTCCCAACTTTGCTAATGTTTGATAGTTTCCGGTACAATAATCGTTTCAATGAATTGATCGGGCTGTACCAGGTAATGAGCCAGATCCATTAAATCATCCAACGTGATTTTCTCGATAATGTCCAGCAATTCCTGGATCGTCATGATCCGGTTCTCATAAATTTCCATTTTCGCCAGACGATTCATCCTGGCCTGCATACCCTCCAGCGAGATGACTAAACCGCCTTCAAATTGCTGTTTGACCTTTCCGAATTCATCCAAGCTAATTCCGTCAACGGTCAGTTTTCGTAATTCATTATATATCATATCCCGGATAGTGTCCAATTGATCCGTTTCTACCCCAGCATATACACCAAATAAACCGTTTTTCAAATAGAGGTCATAATACGAATAAATTGCATATACAAATCCGAATTGCTCACGAATATTGTGGAATAGTCTCGATGACATCCCCCCACTCAGAATAACATTCAGTAATGCCAGATGATAGCGTCGCGGGTCACCTTGATGGAAAACCCGTCTTCCAAGAACTAAATGTGACTGGCTGATCGGTCGGGTGATCCGCTGACTTCTTTCAATGACAGGTGTGGCGTCAGCTTGCAATAAAAGACCTTTTCCAACCGGTAAATCCGACAGGTATTTCATTGCCAGATCAACCAATTCGTGATGATTTACTCTGCCCGAAGCGACAACAAGCACCCGGTCCGCCGTATAGTGATTGGTAATAAATTCCGTCAGTTGATCAATCGTAAAAGATCGCATGTTTTCCACACTGCCCTGTATCGACCGACCAATGGGATGATCGGGGAACAATTGCTCGGAAAAATAATCATGAATAATATCACTGGGGGTATCTTCGATCTCGCGAATTTCTTCAATGATTACCCCTTTTTCGCGCTCCAGATCATCATCTGTGAATTGGGGATTTTTAATTAAATCCGACAAGACATCCACACCGGTCGCCAGATGTTCAGCCATTAAACGGGCATAATAGCAGGTCACATTCTTGCTGGTAAATGCATTTAAAGCCCCACCAAGGGATTCGATTTCATTGGCAATCTGGTAGGCGTTCCGGTTTTTTGTGCCTTTAAAGGCCATGTGTTCAAGTAAATGGGCAATGCCGTTTGTCTCCCTGGATTCATCCTGAGACCCGGCAATTGCCCAAATGCCCAATGAGACCGAGTATACCGAATCAATATACTCGGAAATAACCCGGATTCCATTTGACAGGATCGTCTTTTGGAACCGTTCCTCATTCATATTAATGCCGGTTTCTTGAGCGATCGTTTCGGTCGTTATATCGTGACCCCCGTGAACGGTCACCATCGGAACGTGGTGGACGGCTGTGTCGAACTTCCTCAACATACCCTTCCGGTTTGTCCAGTAATTCCTTGATAGACAATTCAAACCGTCCCGGTTGTGAGATTTTCTTTAATAATACCGTAACTTTATCACCGACCTTTAAAACATCATTGACATCATTCGTCCGTTGCCAGGCAATCTCGGAAACATGAAGTAAGCCTTCTTTTCCGGGTAATATCTCAACAAATGCGCCATAGGTTTCAATCCGTTTGACGGCACAATCGGTATAGACCTTGCCCTCTTCAGGCTGTTCCATCATAGCCCTGATAGCCCTTACTGCAATATCCGATGATTCGGTGTTAACCGCTGATATAAACACAAGGCCGTCATCATTAATCTCAACAGTTGCACCGCTATCGGCCTGTATGGCTTTGATATTCTTGCCGCCGGGACCAATGAGTTCACCAATCATATCGACCGGAATTTGAACAGTCGTCATTTTCGGTGCATACTTTGAAATGTCAGGGCGAGCTTCCTTAATAGTTTTTTCCATTATGTCAATGATATGATAACGCCCTTCCCTGGCCTGTTCCAGAGCTTCACGCATAATTGTCGTCGAAATACCGGCTACTTTCAGATCCATTTGGATGGCGGTAATCCCATCTTTTGTTCCGGTAACTTTAAAATCCATATCACCATAATGATCTTCGGCACCAAGAATATCAGAAAGAACAACAACCTTATCTTCTTCTTTGATGAG
Organism: Fidelibacterota bacterium; assembly: GCA_016936335.1. Taxonomy (GTDB): domain Bacteria; phylum Fidelibacterota; class UBA2242; order UBA2242; family UBA2242; genus B118-G9. The sequence continues at coordinate 2,948 of JAFGXZ010000315.1, read as the reverse complement.
TCCCATTGCAATACCGGCGACAGTTTTTTTAATCGGCACTCCGGCATCCATCAATGCCAGCGAACCCGCACAAACTGATGCCATAGATGAAGATCCATTAGACTCAAGAATGTCTGATACAATCCGAATGGTGTAAGGAAAATCAACTTCATCAGGCAATAGTGTTTTCAGGGATCGTTCAGCCAGGTTACCGTGTCCGATTTCCCGGCGTCCGGTTCCGCGCATTGGACGTACTTCGCCGACACTGAAGGGTGGGAAATTGTAATGCAGCATGAAGCGTTTTTTAAATTCTTCCCGGTCGATGTCATCAATAATCTGTTCATCCATTTTCGTTCCCAATGTCACCGATCCCAGACTCTGAGTTTCTCCACGAGTAAACAATGCCGATCCATGTGCCCGGGGCAAAACACCAACTTCACAGGTAATTGGCCGAATGTCCTTTAATCCGCGACCATCCTGGCGTACCTGTGTTTCAATAATGTGTTTGCGCATATTTTTCTTTAGAATTTCATCAATTTCACCAAGAATAACATTGTCCTGATCCTGATAATCTTCTTCCAGCTCTTCCACGAGAGACTTCGAAAACGTCGCAATCGCTTCTGAACGGGCATGTTTGGATTCCAATGCCAGCTCACGCCATTCATCCAGATTTGGTTCGGTTCTGGTGCGAACTGTTTCAAGTAATTCAGTAGAAATTTCAGAAGGCTGAACTTCAACTTTTACTGGATTAATCTCAGCTATGATCTCTTTCTGAAATTGAATCAGTTCAACAATGGCTTTATGACCAAATTCCAACGCATCAACCAGATTATCTTCCGATATTTCTCTGGATTCGCCTTCAACCATTACGATGGATTCCTCAGTTCCGGCGACAATAATTTCAAGGTCTGATTCATCCATCTGGGACATTGTCGGATTAAGAATGTATTCACCGTTAATTCGGCCGACTCTCACACCGGCAATCGGTCCCAGAAACGGTATCTTGGAAATACTGAGTGCCATGGATGCACCAGTAATTCCCAGGATATCACCAGGATTTTCCTGGTCCCCGGAAATTACGGTCGCAATAATTTGTGTGTCTGATTTAAAACCTTCCGCAAAAAGCGGGCGGATAGGACGATCGATAAGGCGCGATGTCAGTATCTCTTTTTCGGAAGGACGCCCCTCTCGTTTAAAAAACCCTCCCGGTATTTTACCGGCAGCGTAAGTGCGTTCGCGGTATTCTACCTGCAACGGGAAAAAGTCCTGGTTTACGGGTTTCATAAAGTCCGAAACGGCAGTCACCAATACCATTGTATCACCGTATTGAACAACAACTGAACCGTGGGCTTGCTTGGCCATACGTCCTGTTTCAATACTAAATTCTCTCCCGCCAAGGGTTATCTGTTTACGTATCAATTTAGACTCCTGTCTTTTTACTATTTGCGAAGTTTCAATTCGCCAATTAATTTCTTGTAAGCATCTTCATTATTTTTACTTAGATATGCCAGAAGATGTTTTCTGCGGCTGACGAGTTTCAACAATCCACGACGGGAACTGTGGTCCTTCGGGTTTTCCAGAAAATGCTCGTTCAGCGATTTAATTCTTTCGGTTAACAGGGCTATCTGGGCTTCAATTGACCCGCTGTCCTGTGCGTTTTTACCGAATTTTTCAATTAATTCCTGCTTGATTTCTTTTGTTAATGACATTCAGTCAATCCTCCATTCTATACTTTATATTTTTTAATTCTTGCTCTGCAGTTTCTTTCATCTTTTTTCATTTGAGCAATTAATTCCGCGCTCGATGCAAATTTAATCTCATCACGCAATCGTTCCAAAAACTTCACTTCAAATTTGTGACCGTAAAGATTGATGGCGTCAACATCCATCAGATACACTTCAATTATTCGATTCTGTTCATCAAAGGTCTTCCGAACCCCGATATTACAAATACCAAAATATCTGGATTTTCCGGTAAAGCACTCGGTCAGGTAAATACCATCGGAAGGAATCATTTTATCGGTACTATCCGGCTTGATATTCGCCGTCGGAAAGCCCAGTGTTTTTCCCCGACCGGAACCATGCACCACTGTGCCGCTGAGATGATAAAACCGTCCTAGAAATCTGGCTGCTTTTTCCACGTTTCCTTCTGCCAGCAGTGACCGGATTACCGAAGAACGGATTGGTTCATTTTTCAATAATATCGGACCAACGATATCAACGTCAAAACAATATTTCTTTCCATAATCTTGCAGCTGCTCTGCTTTTCCGCTGCGGTTCTTGCCGAAATGGTAATCGTGTCCGACAATTACTTTACTGACATTCAATTTATCAACAAGCATCGTTTTTACAAATACTTCACTATCGGTATTTAGCAAATCCTGATCAACATTCAGAAACAAAATACAATCCAGGGCTGAATCATCCAAAATGGCTACCTTTTCGGAGGCTGTCGTCAGTTGCATCACTGGTGGACCGCTTGGATTGAGTACATTTTGCGGATGTGGCTTAAATGTTATCACCATGGAACGTGTTTTCCGCTCATCTGCAAATGCAATAACCTGGTTGATAATATCCATATGGGCATGGTGTAACCCGTCATAGACACCAAGTGTCACAACCACCCCCTTAAAATCATCATCCAGTTCATCAATCCCATTAAATACGACCATTGTTGTTAATATTACGCCCTTGCTGGTGCCGTTAGTCCTGGTAGCACATCTGGAAGCATTCCGATCTCGGTGGAATCTTCAATTCGAAAGTTACCAATCGCAGTTCTTTGTAATGCAATCAAATGTCCGCAACTGCCGATGGCTTTTGCGATGTCTTCGCCCAATACCCGGATATATGTGCCACTGGAACAGGTCACAAATAATTTCAGGATGTTCCATTCCAGGATTTCTATCTTTATACTATAAATGCTGACAATCGTCGGTTTCAGTTGAATATCCTGACCCTCACGGGCATATT
>JAFGXZ010000314.1 GCA_016936335.1 Fidelibacterota bacterium | reverse complement strand
GGAATCCACTCAAAGAAAAAACCCTTACGGTTTAAGCGTTTTCGGGTAATATTGTTACAGTATGGACACTTATTTTTGAATTTAATTATCTTCATTCAATTCCACGCTTGGATGGTTTGATAAATTGAGATAATTGAGAGTTTTGATAGAAATTCATATATAAAATGAAACTGGTTTTACTTTAATGCCAACTATATTTAAAAAATAAAGAGAAACTTCTTTGAAACCAAATGTTTTTTATGGACTATTTTAATGATAACCGGTAGACTTCAAATAATCCATTATAAACGATTTAATACTTTTAAATTTGCTGCACCGGCTCAATCGTTCAATTGTAACCACACGAATTATATTCTATCTCATTGATTGTCCATCCGGTTTCGGATATTAAAACAAAGAGGATAAAAATGGTAAAAGACTTCCTAAAGGAGCACAAAATGGCTGTTAGAATTGTGGCTGTGTGTATTGGCGGATTACTGGGATTCGCTTACTATAAATTTATCGGTTGCCGTACCGGCAGCTGTCCAATTACCAGCAATCCCTATATCAGTATTATTTGGGGAGCATTGCTCGGTTTTGTCATTTCAGGATAGTATTTTTATTTATTTTCACATTTGTAATTAAACTCAAAAATAGCTAGTTTCCTGTAATAAAAACAGGAATCATCGACCATTGAGAAAAATACTTTTTTACCTGCTCTTCACCCAACTGATCTGGGCTCAAATTTCACTGAAATCACCCCATCTCCGCGAACCGGAAAAAGCGATTGGCTATGTCGATAGCTGTGCCACATTCTGGCTCCAGACCTGGGATGAATCAAGAGGTGGATTTTATACAAACATTGATAAATACGGCGACGTCATTACAAACTGGGGCACCAATAAAAATATGCTGACCCAGACACGAAATGCCTATGGTTTAATCCGGGCTTACATGCTAACGGGTAATGAAAATTACCTGGAGTACGCTGAATCAGCATTATCATTCTTATATGAACATGCCTGGGATGATACATATGGAGGCTGGTACGGTGATCTGGATGAAAATGGCAACCCGAACTCCCGCTTTGGAAACAAAACGGCATTTAATCAGCATTATGCTCTGCTGGGAATTATGGCCGCCTTTGAAGTCACCGGTGATACCAGTCATTTTGCCTGGCTGGAAAAAGGCTATCAGCATCTCGAAGACTGTTTCTGGGACAGCCGAATCGGTTATGAAGGTTATTTTGATGAAACGAATTTCAACGGAACCAACCGGTTTAATAAAAGTTTCAATGCCACTGTCGATGCCGTGACCACTCACCTGCTCTACCTCTATCTATTAACCCAAGAGGAAAAATACCTGCTGCGTTTGGAGGAAATTGCTGACCAGATGATCAACCGTCTGGTAGCCAGCATGGATTATCAAGCCGTTGGTTTTGCTGAGAAATATACCGCCGACTGGCAGATCAACGCCAGCGAAACAATGACCATCATGGGACATATTCTGAAAACCGCATGGTGTCTGGGACGAATCTACCAGGTAAACGCCAACGACAATTATCTGCCGGCTGCTGAACAGCTGGTGGCGGATGTACTGACGAACGGCTACGATCATCGGTTTGGCGGACCTTACAAGGATTATAACCGCGTTACCGGAGAAATGCTGATGTGGGGCAATCCCGATACTGCCAAAGCCTGGTGGCAGATGGAACAAGCTGTTGTTGCGGGACTCCAGTTATTCAATATAACCAATGACTCGACTTATCTTGAAATGGCTGATGGAACACTCGATTTTTTCATGAAATATTTCGTCGATCACGAATATGGTGAAGTATACGAAAACAGGACTAACTATGGTGCGGAAACATGGGGCGAAAATAAAGGCGGTGGCGGTAAAGCTGGTTATCATTCAATTGAATTGGGATATTATACCTATCTTTATGGTAATTTGCTCATCCATAAAAAACCGGCAACACTCCATTACAAGTTTGCACCCGCAGACTTTCCTCGGGATATCAGGCTCTTCCCGATGGCAATTGATCCGGCACAACTTCAACTCAATTCGGTTAAATTCAACGAAACTGCGTATACCTCATTCAACGCAACGGAATGCATTCTCCACCTAAACGCCGGTGTTGGCGGACATTTCATCGTAACCTTTGCCCCGGCTGGACGAACAGCAATTGCTTTGTCAGACATTCGAACAGAACCAAAGAGGTTTACCCTGTATTCCAACTACCCGAATCCTTTCAATTCAACCACAATGATTCATTACTATCTGCCGGACCCCACACCGGTGACTATAAATATTTTCAACATGAATGGAAAAATGATCCGACAATTAGTGGACAGACAAGAAAACTCCGGATATAAAACACTTCAATGGAACGGCAGGGATGATACCGGACATCCGGTGAGTTCCGGCAACTACTTTTATCAGATTATCACACCTGGTCAAAAGCTCACAGGAAAATGTCTATTTATCAAATAAACTTTATCATTTCAGAATAAAAATTGTATATTTACGTTATTCAAATTTAGGAGTAATTTGATGAAAGAAAGATTTTTCGAGACCGGTGCCACAATAATAGAAGAAGGTTCATTGGGTGATTCTGCATTTATACTTAAATCTGGTATGGTCGAAGTCCGAAAAAAAGCCAAGCATGATACCATTTTATTAGCCACGCTTGAAGCAGAAGAAATTTTCGGGGAAATGGGTTTGATCGAAGACAAACCCCGCTCTGCTTCCATTATTGCAAAAACACGGGTAGTTGCTGATGAAATCAGCCGTGAAGATTTCATGGGCCTGCTTGATGATAAAAAATCCTTTATCATTCCTATACTCCGGGCATTTTTTGAACGGCTGCGGCAAACCAACGATTTAGTTGTACGACTTGAAAACCAGATCGGACCATCCAGTGCAAAAGAGCAGGCTGGTTTAGCGGATTCTGTGTCTATTTCCGGTTTGACAAAGGAAGCAAACACCGCTTTAAAAGGAAAAGAATTACAGATTAAAAAATTTCCCTTCAAGATCGGTCGTAACAGTTCTCACGTTTCCGATGCTATTTTCGTGAATAATGACCTTTGCATCGATGATATCGTTCCTTATAACGTTTCAAAAAATCACATGTCGATTAATTTTCAAAACAACCAGTTCTATATCCTCGACCGGGGTAGCAGTCTCGGGACGATTGTCAACGGCAAGCAAATCGGCGGACAGGTTTCAAATTATAAGACGAACCTTAATCCGGGAGAAAATATTGTTATCATTGGCGGCGAAGCTTCCCCATATCAATTTAGAATCATCATTTAGACAGTCCAATGATCCCGAGAAAAAATTTATTACGCGCTATTCAAAAATCCATATCACAGCCATTATATGCCAGCCGGAATTTTATTCACCGCACCCGATCGGCGCTTTCCTATCATATTTATAACAATGGCAAAAGCTATTGGCCGGAAACGATCTCACTCTTTCTGACATACAAATGCAATCTCCGGTGCCTGATGTGTGGTCAATGGGGTGAAAATGGCGCTTTTAATGAATTCAATAAAGATATCCTGAGACAACAACTGACGCTGGATGAAATCAAATCCGTCATCGATGATGTTCGCGGTTTTAAACCAAACATTACTCTCTTCGGCGGTGAACCCTTTCTGCATCCTGACTGGTTTAATATCATCAAGACTGTCAAAGATGCCGGTCTCCGATGTAATATCGTGACCAATGGAACATTCATTCAAAACTATGCGGAAGAAATCATCGAGTCAGGTTTGGATGAAATTATCTTTTCACTGGACGGTCCGGAAGAAATTCACGACTCTATCCGACGTATACCCGGAACGTTTAACCGTTCCATTAATGGATTTCTATTTTTAAATCAACTGAAAAAAAAATACAAAAGTAAAAATCCCGCCATCAATATTAATAGTACAATTTGGAGAGAAAACTACCGCAATATCCAGGATATCGTTGAAATTGCCCATAGCATCAGTGCAAGAGGACTGACATTTCACCATTTGTTGTTTCTATCAAAATCGACCGTACATCAATTCGTCGATACCTTTTATAGCCGATTTAAACAAAAGCCGACGGACTGGATCGGATTCGCCTGGGAAAATCCACCAGAGATCGATGTCGAATATTTGATCTCTGAGCTCAATCAGGTAAAACAGTCCAAATCTACCGTAGACATCAGTGTGTTTCCAAATTTCAACGACGAAGAGATTCGCCGCTGGTACTCTCAATTTGATTTTGAATCCACATCCTATCGTAACCGTTGTCAAAGTCTCTGGATGACGGCTTATGTCTTTCCCGACGGTACTGTCCGTCCATATCACTCCATGAATTTTACTACCGGTAATATCCGGGAGAACCGATTCCGTGAGATCTGGAATAATGACATATATCGGGACTTCCGAAGCCATATAAAAACGCATAAAAAATTCGCAGTATGTTCCAAAGGTTGTACGGAATTCTTTCGATATTAAGATAGTATTTATATTTGACTAAGAATAAATAGATAATTAAATTGCGTCAGAGAGAAGAGGCTTATGAAAACAAAAATACTTATCGTAGATGATGAACACGACATTGTCGAGCTTCTGGAAGATTTATTACTTCAAAAAGGCTACAATGTCGCCACAGCATTCTCCCAGGCTGAAGCAAGGGCTCAAATCGAGGCATTTAAACCATTAATCATGTTGCTGGATATCAAACTTCCTGATGGTGACGGCATCGACTTTTTGAAAGAGATCAAACCAAAATATTCGGGACTAGATATTATTATGATCACCGGACTGGCCGATAAAGAAATTGCTCTGGAAGCGCTGAAAAATGACGCAGCGGACTATATCACTAAACCAATTGACCTGAACTATTTAACCAACAGTGTATTAGCAAAAGTAGTCACCGGATTCTCAGGCTAATATTTATCAGGTGATGTCCGGAATAAATGCCATTATATCTCCAAAAGTTCCGTTTAACTTTAATAAATAGGAATTACATGAGAAATATTTTCAGATTAAGCGTTTGGGGAATGTTGATTTTACTGGCTGTCTGTCAACTGAGTGCTCAGACGGATAATGAGATTATTAATGATGAACTCGATGCCATGACCGTTTTGCAGGTAGCAGATAAAGTGACAATTTCGTACATTGACGTCGATTCCAAAGGGAACCCGATTCAACGTAGCAATATTTTCACCATTCGGCCGGATGGAACGATTTTCCATGAATTACTCGGAGCGGTATCATTGGCAAATATGACAATTGCCGAGGCAGAAGAAGTTCTTAAAGAAAAATTTTCCCAGTTTTTTAATCAGCCTCGGGTTGCTTTAAGTGTTCTTGAAAAAACAAATATTAAAGTCATTCTGTATGGCGAAGTATCCCGTGTCGGTGTATTTCCGATTAAACCCAACACCCGGGTTGCTGAGTTTATCATCGAAAATGGTGGAACAACTCCCGAGGCAGATCTGGCCAGAATTACCGTATCCCGAAGCGACGGCGGTAAAGTAGTCTTTGACATGGAAAAATACCTGTTCACCAGTGAACCAGTCAATAATGTGATCCTGAAAGATAAGGATAAAATCATCGTACCCCGGTTTAAAGTCCAGGAGAAATACGGTCGTCTTTCGAAAAACTATGTCCTGCAATATGGTAATGTTCTGGAAATAACCATCAACGAAATGGCCTTGATGGAAACCAATCCTGCTCAATCTGAATCGTATGTGATTGACAGTGAGGGCAACATTTTTCATCGTCTTTTCGGCCTGGTTCACCTTGGTGGAATAACGGTTGATAAGTCGCAGGAAGTTTTAGCTGAAATGGCAAAGCGTTACTTTCGTGAACCTATTGTATCCGTCGACGTTCTTGAACTAAGCTCCAGGAACGTCTTTATTTTTGGCTCAGTTCTTCGCCCCGGTATTTATCCCATTGAGGGCAATATTCAATTAGCGGAATTTTTAGCCAACATCGGCGGTTTAAAAGATGAAGCAGATCTTCGTAAAATAATTATTACCCGACGACAGGGACGCCCTGTTGAGTTTAATCTTGAGGATTTCCTTTTCAAACGGGATGACAGTAAAAATGTTTTTCTGGAAGATGGTGATCGCGTTATTGTGCAAAAAAGACAGCGGGGATTTTTTGTCCGACTTTCGGAGAAATTGCAGCCATTTTCAATTATTTTTCAAGTCATTACAACCGGATTGACATTGTATCTTATATTTAATCGATAGTAAAAAGAGTTTTTAAATGGCATCCTATGAATTAAATCTTCGCGACTACTGGCGAATTATCAAGAAAAAACGAATAATTGTCATCGTGACGGTTGTCATGCTGGGCAGTTTCAGTTTCTTCTTTGCTATGATGAACAAACCAACCCCTATGTATCAGTCTATTGCCAGCCTGAAAATTGAAAAATCCACCGATTTGACCGGTATGTATATGCAAAGTTTCAACTGGTACGCAGGGGATGAAATGGCAACCCGGGGCGAAGAAATTAAAAGTATTCCCATTGTCCTGAAAGCTGCCAAACTGATGGGACTTCTGGACTCAAGCTTGACAGATAATGAAATTACCAGTAATCCGGAATATTACGATATCGTTGACAAACTCAAAAAACGAATTAAGACTGAGCAGGAAGGTTTGACCAACATTATCCATATTAAGGTCACCGATTATGACCCCCAGCGTACTGCTGATCTGGCCAATGCGCTGGCCCAGGTTTACATTGAAGAAAGTTTCCAGATAAAAAACAGTAAAGCCATAAATGCCATGAAGGCCATTACAAATCAGCTGGCTCAGGCAGAACGGAATTATAAAAATACTGAAAGAAAAATACGAGCCTATAAAAATCAAAATAACTTGTTATTGCTCGAAGGAACCGCTTCACGATTGAGCGCTGATATCACTGTCGCCCAGGAGGAACTTGATGAGTTGCGATCCGACATTAACCAGATCGATAATATCCTGTTTGAAATCGATCAAAATCCCGATTACATCTATTATATATCCTTTGATCTGTTATTAAATCGCCAGAATACAGTGCTGACAGCTCTTCAGTCACAGTTGAATCAGTTAGCAACAAATGAACGACAATTTCTGCAACATTATACCGAAAACCATCCAACCGTAACTGAGGTCCATCGACAAATTGAAGCAAAACGACGGCGGTTTATTGAGGAATTGAAGACCTATCGAGAAACACTGGTTCAAACAGAAAATAACATTTATGAACGCTGGAAAAAAATGTCCAGTGATTACCGCTCCATTCCATTGCTGGATTTTACTTTACAGAATATCGAACGGGAAATGGAGATTAACAAAAACCTGTACCAAACCCTGGAAGCACGTCATCAGGAAGCACTCATTAAGCAGTCTGAATTGGTCAATGAAGTATTTCTGATCAAGCCGGCTTTTCTTCCCACCAGACCGGTTAATCCCACCATGATCGGACCAACCACTGCTATTGGAACAGTCATTGGCATAATTCTCGGCGTCATCCTGGCTTTTGTCGCGGAAACTCTGGATACGACATTCAGCACGATTGATGACATTGAAAAGACTCTGGACACAACCGTACTTGGCATTGTACCCTTCGTCGATATTGAAGAGATCAAGGAGGAATTACAAGAAAAAATTGATTCAGTGGTCTCCGATGAAATCCTCGAAATGCAGGCCCGACTTGTGTCTCACTATAATCCAAAATCGACTATGGCCGAGGCTTTCCGGGCATTGCGTACCAATATTCACTTTGCTCTGATGGACAAGGGTTACAAATGTATGATGGTAACTTCGTCCGTAGCCAGTGAAGGTAAAACGACTATTGCGGTTAATTTGGCCGTATCAATGGCTCAAATTGGGTTGAACACAATTTTAATTGAAGCGGATTTACGAAAACCACGGATCTCAAAGCTGTTTGGCATTGAACGGGAACCCGGTCTGACAGATGTGGTCCTCCGCCGAGATGATCTGGATTCGGTAATCCGAACAATGAGTGACCTGATGATGGGAACCATGGCTACCGATACGTTTCGTACCGATAATATTCCCGGAATTGAATACCTCAATATTCTAACCGCCGGGAAGCATGAACGAAATCCTTCGGAAATCATTGCATCGAAAGTCATGGACAAAGTTATCAGCGATCTGAAAGAACGCTACGATTTGATTATTTTCGATACGGCACCGGTCATTCAGGCGACGGATTCAACAGTACTGGCTTCGAAAGTCGATACCACATTACTTACCTATTACCAAGGGAAAATATCGCGCGGTACATTGAGACGCTCTAAAAACCAATTAGAAATGCTCAAAGCGGACGTCATGGGGGTTTGTATTAATGGCATGAAAGCCGACGTCAGCGCGGATTACGCGGATTATCGCTACGGATATGAATACCAGTACTCTTATGGTGATAAAAAAGAGGTCATCCAAAAAAATAAAATACTGGAATTTTTAGAGAAAACCTTTGTCAATCAGCAGGAAGGTCTGCACTCAACTATTCTCGATCGAATTCGCAAATGGCGGGTTGCAGCGGTTTTAGGGGTAATTATTGCCCTGTTTAGCGGCAGTTGTGTGATAACAAGCAATATCAAATCCTGTGCCCGAAAAAAATCCCGACCTGTGATCACTGAATCACAGTCGCTGCTTGAATCCACCAACGATATGGTTCCTGAAGCAATTGTATCCAATATCGATTCAGATGTTGAAATTCCTGCTGAATTAAAGGATTTGCAGAAACAATATGACATCCAAAAACAGACGATTATTGATCAGACAAGTTCAATGAAAAATTTACAGGAACGATATGATGATCAAAAACGAACCATTATCGACCAGGCAAGTATTATAGAAAAGGGTACTCCGCCAACATCTTCAAGTACACAACTCGATAATACTGTCCCACTCAATGCACGCCAGGATGATGAACAGATCCGGCCACTTCCTCAACAATCCAGGCCTGCTCAAACTCAGATTTTAAGGTCACTCCCGGATATAGAAACTGCCCGAACTGTGCAACTAACTCCATCAGCGCCGTTTTCAATCCGGATAGCCAGTACCGGTTCATTGGCTGCAGCGAAAAATCGAACATTGTCCTTCATAGAGGAAGGATTGAATGATGTTTTCATAACTGTAGAGTTTACAGGCCCTAATTCAAAGCAGTATATTGTCTGTTATGGTAATTACCAAACAGAATCCGACGCAAATCAGAAATTATTAGAACTACAGTTCCTTGGTTTTGAGGGTGAGTTCGTTCCGGTCAATTTACCTTATTCCATATTACTTGGAAAATATCAAACCCTGGATCAGGCAAAATCAAGTCAACGCAATTATTATGATATCCGGGATTATACCTATCATAAATCAAATCAATCCGGTGTGACAAGCCTGGCCGGCGCCTTTGCCAGTGAAGACATTGCCAACCTTTTTCTCCAGCAAAATGTCAGCTTGCAGAACAAACAAATCGTTCTCCGTTAAAAATGGAACTCGCTTACTTTTCAGGCATAAATATACTATGAGTCATTATTCAAGCAGAAAAAAGAAAAAAAGCCTGCAACGTGGCGATAAAATAGTTCTTAAATACGGAATCCCCGCAACAATTTTAGTAGCCATTTTAATTCAGTTAACTGTTAGTGGAATTCCAAATTTGATCAATTCAATTATTGATAAAGTTGAGAAAGAATCTGAAAGATCCAGAAAAATACTAATGAGCGCGGTAAAAACAGAAAAGTTAAAAAAAACGCGATCACAGGAAGATCAACATATTTTCCAAGGTAATAATGGCGTCAGAGGAGGCGCTCCAAAATCCTTTAACTCGTTATCAAAAGAAGATGCAGAAGAATTACTGAGTAAATATAGGCAAGGAACAAACGATGATATTGATAATACATATAAATATATCGAAGAAAAAAATAAAACAAACGAGATTGAAGAATACCAAAAACTTTTCAAAGAAGAACTCGAATAATTTTTCATACAATGTCATATTATTACAATAAAAGAAAACGGCGAAAACTTAAACGTACTGAAAAGATGTTGGTTTATTTAATCATTCCAATTTCTTTTTTCATCGCTTTTGGAATACAGGTAATTATCAGAGGAATCCCGGATTGGGTCAATAGAATGATAATAAACTGGCGTATTGAGGAAAGTATTTCTGGTGCAATAATCAAAGGATCAGCGGTGCGCCGGGAAACGCAACTAAGAAAAAATTATGAAAAAAGTTACCGTGAAAATAGAAAAGAATGGAATAATAATTATGAAGATTTGTTAAGAAATCGTAATAAAGATGAGATAAAAGAGATGCAAAAAAAACTGGAAGAAGCACAACACAATTAGTTAGATATATTTATGGCTTTTAATGATATTATTGCACACAAAACCAATACATTTACACTATTTGTTGCGATACCAATTTCTATAATTACTGCATTTGTACTAGTCAAGGTAGATTTTGTTTACGCATTGACTATCGCAATTGGATTAGCCGTATTAATAACAACATTTATCAATACAGATTACGGAATTTATGCCCTTATTTTCTCAATGTTACTTTCACCGGAATTTGGAGAGCGATCCACTCAAGGAAGTGGAATGACAATCAGAATTGATGATATTTTATTAGTGGTGATATTATTCACCTGGTTGGCAAAAATGGCTTTGAATAAAGATCTGGGCTTATTTAAGAAGTCACCTCTAAATAAGCCCATTGCCTATTATACATTCATCTGTTTCTTTGCCACTGGTGCCGGGATGTTATTTCATAATGTAAAAGTGTTAAACGGTTTCTTTTTTCTGTTAAAATACATCCAGTATTTTCTCATCTATTTCTTAGTCGTAAATCATGTTCGATCGAAAAAGCAGTTTGATAATTTTACTATTTCCTTAATTATTACATATATTATTGTGACAATTTCATCAATTATTCAAATTCCTAGCGGACACCGAGTAACAGCACCTTTTGAAGGAGATGCCGGTGAACCCAATACACTTGGCGGTTATCTAATATTTATTATTGCGATTAATTTATGTCTAATATTATCTCCAGGAGTAATTGAGAAACCAAAATACCGAAGGTGGTTGCTAATCATTACAGTATTATCCGTGATTCCATTTTTATTAACAAATTCCCGCGGATCCTGGGTCGCTGCTATTCCGGTTATTATTGCATATATAATCCTAAGTTCGAGAAGATGGGTTATTATTGGCTTTGTAATATTTTTTATACTAATGGCTCCAATTGTTTTACCCGATACGGTAATCGATAGAGTAAAATATACATTTCAAAAGCAGCAGGGATATGCCGCGACTCTCCAGGAAAATGTTGGTGGTGTTACTTTAGATACATCTGCTTCAGAGCGCGTCAGAAGCTGGCGTGATGCATGGGACGGAGTTAAAAAACATCCACTGTTTGGATACGGTATTACCGGATGGCGCTTTCTGGATGCCCAATATATGCGGGTGTTAGTTGAAACTGGTTTCTTCGGCTTTGCCGCTTTTTTCTATTTACTACACTCCATTCTTAATGAAACATGGAAAGTATTTAAAACGGCAAAAATTCCCTTTTTTAAATATTTTGCACAAGGGTTCTTTGTCGCAACCATCGCGATGATGACCCACGGGATCGGCGCCAATACATTTATCATAATTCGAATAATGGAACCCTTCTGGCTGGTTTGCGGGTTGGTGATATCCATACCCTATATTGAAGAAATCGAAATGAAAAAACTTGAAGATCTCAAAGAAGAAGTCACACGCATTAAACTGGGAACAATTTAGAAAATGTTAAAGGATTTACAATTCCGTCCGGTTAAAAAAGCCGCCGTCCTGTTCAAACCCTTAGATGACGGGGCGGTGTTATTTGAGCCGGAAACTGAACTGGTCCATACTCTCAATCCATCCGCGGCATTCATCTGGGTTCATTGCGACGGCGCTTTTGCAATCCGTGACATTATTGAACTCATTAAGAAGAATTTTACGGATTTTGAACTCGATCCTGAAAAAGCCGTTGTCGATATAATCAATCAATTCCAGTCTCTGGATTTACTGCAACATTAATGCTTTATCTAACCCTAGGTGATCCAATAAAAACGGTTGGTTTGGATTATCCGGCTATATTGGATAATAAAATTAAAAACAGTGTTTTTTCATCACTGTTTACAAAATCCATAAAACTGATAAATACTGATATAAACTATATCATAACCCGAACAGACCAAAAATATTTTTTATATCGGAATGGACGAAAAACCCACCAGAACAATGACAGTCATAAAATTATTTACGCTCTTGAGTGGCAAATCATCAACGATTTTTTACATGCCTATAAGAACAAGATAAAATTTCATGCCGCATCCCTCGCCTATCATAACAAAGGGGCTCTATTCATTGGCAATTCCGGAACCGGTAAGACCAGCCTGAGCATTATGCTGATGAAACATCACTGGCAGCTGTTATCCGATGAATTTGGTATTCTGGATCTGAAAAATCTCAGAGTGTATCCGTTTCCGAGAAACATCATAATCAAACCCCATCATCCGATTGATCATTCCCGAAAAAGCAACTACGTCAACACCATCTACCGAACAGATACCAAGAAAATCGAAATCCATTATTTCCCGGTTTCGGTATTCGGTAAAACGCAAAAACAGCCGGTGCGCTTAAATCAAATATATTATCTTAAAAATACGCATACCGCTGATTTCTGCATCGAAAAACTGAAACAGTATCAGGCATTGCCGCAAGTACTGGATCATTTGAATAATCCCAAACTCATTAAAAAGTGTTTTCCGGAATTCGTGAACATGATATTTAATACAATTCACCATTTTGATTTATATCTGCCGGATCCCTTTAATCTATCCGATAAACAGCAAATCGAGCTCTGCCGGCAGTTATCAGGAGTAATCGAATAGTGTTGGATTATTACCGCAATTTGCTCTATGATGATGTCCGGATAAATGAATTCCGAAAAGCCATTGCATCACTTATTAATAAAGAAACGACCGTCGCTGAAATCGGCTTCGGACTGGGAACATACTCCTTCTTTGCCGCCATGAGCGGTGCAAATAGAATCTATGCCATCGAAAAGGCTGATGTTTTTGCCATTGGGAAGGAGCTTGCCCATAGAAACAATCTGGATTCCAAAATCATCTTTATTAACGATCATACAAAGAATGTGGAATTACCGGAAAAAGTCGATTACATCATCATGGAAGACTATACACCGATGTTTGCCTGTAAAGGCTTATTTCAAACTCTTGCTGATTCCAGAAAACGATTTCTGAAAGCATCCGGTAAATTCATTCCCAATGTTTTCCAATTGAAATTTGCCCTGGTGGAATATCCTGAGTTTTTCAATTCCTTGCAACCAGCACATTGGAAAAATGACATCGCCTTTGGAATCAATTGGGATTATACTACGGAATTACTGTTCAATCAGCCTCATTATGCAAACCGACCGGGAATTAAATTATTATCAAAAGAAATCCCTTTGCGGACAATTGATCTCACCAGCTGCGACGACATCACATTCAATTTTTCAGATAAAATCTCCATTGAAAAACCCGGGACTGTGCACGGCATCATCGGTTGGTGGGATTGTTGGTTTACACCCGATCAGTTTTTTTCCAATTCACCCATTGCATCGGCAAATACATGGGGGCAGATGTTTTTCCCGATTCGATACCCCATTAAAGTGAAAGCCGGTAATACTTTGAAAGTCCTCTTCAACAGTTATCAATCAAAATTTACCGGTGATATTAATTATCAATGGTCTTTGGGTTATCAAAATACCCAGCAAGATTACAATTCCTTCGTAGGAAAAATTGGCAGTAAGGAAGAACTCATCAAATTTGACCCGGAAAATCCGGTACAATTAAATCAGAATGGTAAGACGACTCAATTTATCTTGAAATCCATTGACGGAAAAAAATCCTTCAACGATATTGCCAGCGAATTAGCGGTAAGATATCCCGATCAGTTCAACAATCACGAACAGGCGCTGGTTCGGATATTCAATACAATAAGTGATTATATCTAAGATTTTTTTACTGAATTTCTGAAAAAAGATACGGATATTAATCCATTGCCATCAATTATCAGTCCTGCAAAAATTAAATATGGGACTGAGGATGGCGAAGCCGTATAAAAACAACGATTTTTACAGGAAAAACAATTTAAATTGATCATTATTAAACCTAAAAACCGGATCGCTTTCTTTCCAATTAATGAACTATATCATTATCGAGATTTGCTCTATTTTTTAACGAAAAAGAACTTTATCGTAAAGTATAAACAGACTTTAATTGGTATCTCCTGGGCCATTATTCAGCCGCTAATGCAGATGGTGGTTTTTTCAATATTATTTGGCCGGTTCGCAAAAATTCCTTCCGATGATGTCCCCTATCCTATTTTTGTATATTCAGCCTTGATTCCCTGGACCTTTTTTGCAAATTCGATATCCGCCTGCAACAATTCGATCATTAACCACGCCGGATTGATTAATAAAGTCTATTTTCCGCGGCTGTTGATTCCACTGAGCGCGGTTGGCAGCCAGGTAATCGATTTTGGCTTATCATTTATTGTCTTGATTGGTATCATGCTATTCTACCAATTTCCGATTACGTGGGGATTCCTGATGATTGTACCGCTGACAATACTGACTATTTTTTCGGCAGTCGGGTTTGGAACATTCATTGCAGCTCTATCAGGAATTTACCGGGATTTCCGGCATATTATTCCCTTTTTTCTCTCCATCTGGATGTTCCTGACGCCGGTGATTTATCCACCGTCGTTGCTGGGTACAGAATTTGAATTTATCATTCATCTAAATCCCATGTCGGGAATCGTCATTGGTTTTCGCTCTGCTATCCTAAATCAAGCGTTTAATTGGACGGCATTGTTATTAGCATTAATCATTTCATCTTTATTCTTTATTATCGGGATATTTTATTTTAACAAAGCCGAAGATCGGTTTGCGGATCTTGTCTGATATAGAAAAAACCGAAGCGATTATTCAAATCCGGCAATTGTCCAAGCAGTACCGCCTGGGTCAAAAAGTTGCTTTTGACACCTTACGGGAAAGACTTGGCCAGATTTTTCGAAAACATGTTGACGATCATTCAGAACAAAAAGTAGTTCGCGCACTTCAAGATTTCAATTTATCAGTAAATAAGGGTGATGTTCTGGGGATTATCGGCTTTAATGGTTCAGGGAAAAGTACCCTGTTAAAAGTGATCAGCCGCATTACACCACCCAGTACAGGCGAAATTCATATCCGGGGTTCTGTCTCATCATTATTAGATATCGGCCTGGGATTTCATCCCGATTTAACTGGTCGGGAAAATATTTATTTGAATGGTGCAATTTTGGGAATGAAGCGCAATGAAATAACAACTAAGTTTGCCGATATTGTTGCATTTTCCGGAATCGATGAGAAATTTCTGGACACTCCCGTCAAGCGCTATTCCAGCGGAATGTTTGTGCGACTGGCTTTTTCGATCGCTGCCCACCTGGATTCCGATATTCTGCTGATTGATGAGGTACTGGCAGTGGGTGATTACGAATTCCAGAAAAAGTGCCTGGACAAAATCAATAGTATTACACAAAGCAGACGAACTGTTTTGTTTGTCAGTCATAACTTGTTATTTATTGAGCGATTATGTAATAGGACAATTCTAATAAACAAAGGAATAAAATTATTCGATGGTAACACAAGCAATGCCATTCTGAAGTATTACAGTCTTCAAAAAAACCAGGTAACTTCTAGAAACCTGTTATCCGAAAAAATTAGTCGGTCAGGAAAGGGTGATATCCGGTTTAAAGAAGTACAGATATTGGATAAAAATAACAAACCTGTCGAAAAAATATATCCGGCCGACTCTTTAATCATTAAAATGAACTTCAACGTTATGAAGCCTGTTCATCACCCACGAATAGCATTAACATTTAAAACTGCTCTCGGGCAGACACTTTTCCAACTTTACAGCAAAGAATCTGGGCAAAACATTAGTGAGTTGGCTGAAAATTCATTCGTTTTATGCCATTTACATAACATTCCTTTGCTACCGGGGACCTACTATCTAAATCTCTGGATTGCGGACCAATTCAATGTTCAGGATTATATTGAACACGGTTACTCCATAAATATTCAAAGTAATAAAAGCACTGATACCAATGCCCAGAAACATCAATTTTCCAGAAATATTTTCGTAAAACATACATGGAATATCCAAAAAATATAGAATAATTGATATAAATGAATAAGATCTATGATAAACTAACTGATACATTTGATAATAAGTTAATTGCTAAAATTTTAACTGATCATATCGTTAATCTTCAAAAAATACCAAGTTACACACGTAATTACTATTGGACAAAAAAATTCTGGGCTGTTGCTGATTTATTCCAAGAAAGTTTAAAAAAACATCCTAAAACATTAAATGTGCTTGAAGTTGGCTGTGATAATGGATCAAATATATTTATTTTTAACACCATTTTTAAAAATAAAAAACAGTTTAATTTTTATGGCTTAGACATTAACATTGCCTCTATGTATCTTGGCAATATTATTAAAAAAAACTTTTCAAATAAAAACATTCATTTTTTAGCTTCTGACGCAAGCAATTTAGCGATAAATTCAGAAAGTATCGATGTACTAATATCTCGGGAAGTTCTAGAACATCTACCAAAACCTGAAATGGCACTAAAGGAATTTAACAGGGTTTTAAAAATTGGAGGAAGTTTAATTATTACAACTCCAAATGCTGATAATATTTTTGTAAGATTTAAGAATTATTTCAAATCAATTAAATCATCATTAACAAATAACAATACTCAATCAACACAAAAATCAGGTATATCAAGTGATCTTATAAAAGCCGAAATTGGAGAAGGTTATGGTCATATCTCTGTAAAAAGTATAAACGAGTGGAAAAGTTTATTAAAAACTGATGGCTATAAGATTCAAAAAGTAATAAGAGGCAGTGTTATCATTGGTGGTAGCAAATGGGACCGTAGAAGAGTTTTGTTTGGATTTCTATTAGCAATCGAGTCAATTCTTGACAATCTCCCGTTATTCCGAAATTTTTCTGAAGACGTAATCATCCTTGCAAAAAAAACTTAAAATGACTTACAATTTGGATACGAATAGTTCACTATCAAATAAAATTATTTTTTTGTAAATGGAAAATATCAATAATGTTACATAATTTATTTTTAATTCGTGGCTTAGGGAGATCAGGAATCGCATTTCTGTCTGTAGAATGAGTAACGATACTTCATTATCAAAAAAGGTTATAAAAGGGGGATTGTGGGTATTCTCTTCAAGAATATTTGTACGCTTAATTGGCTTCATCAGAATTATTATTATTGCACGATTGCTTAGTCCAAAAGATTTCGGATTATTTGGACTACTACTTTTGACTCTTTCAGTCCTAGAAATATTAACCCAAACAGGATTCCATTCTGCGTTAATCCAAAAAGCCAAGGATATCAAACCTTATTTAAATACTGTTTGGACCATTCATGTTGTTAGAGGGGGAGCACTTTATTTGGCTTTATATATATTAGCACCATTTATTGCTAATTTTTTTAATAGTCCTACCTTAACATTGTACCTCAAGGTCGTGGGATTAACAGTAATTCTAAACGGATTTACTAATATTGGTATTGTCTATTTTAAAAAGGATATCGAATTAAGTCGTCAGTTTTTAATTACATTTTTATCAACAATAATAGAATTCGTTTCCGTAATAATTCTAGCGTATTATTATAGAAATGTATGGGCTCTAGTTATCGGAAATTTAATCGGCAACTTCGTGAATACAGCTACAAGTTATTTACTTCATCCCTATCGGCCTAAGTTTGATTTTAACCTTGCAAAGACTAAAGAGTTGTTCTCCTATGGAAAATGGCTAATGAGTTCAAGCATTATTATATTTTTTACAACTCAAGGAGACGATGCATTTGTTGGAAAGTTATTAGGAGCAACATTGCTTGGTTTTTATCAAATGGCTTATAAAATCTCTAATATGGCCACGACGGAAATTACTCATGTAATTGCCAGTATTACATTACCAGCCTTTTCAAAGATTCAGGATAATAAAAAGCGCTTAAAAGAATCTTTTTTAAGAACAGTTTCTTTTATTAGTTATTTATCTTTTCCTCTTGCAGTAATAACATTTTTATTGGCTGATGACTTAGTATATCTAATCTTAGGTAAAAAATGGGAACCAATTATCCCTATTATAAAAATACTATGTGTTGAAGGTTTATTTCGTTCAATTGGTGCCTCTACTGGTCCTCTACTATCTGGCATCGGAAAACCTAAATATATTACATTTTTTACTACTATCCGATTCATTTTATTGGCAGCGTTAATTTACCCCCTAACATCCCGTTGGGGTTTGATTGGAACCTCTTATGCAGTTATAAGCGGAGCTCTTCTAAGTCCATTCATTTTTGGCAAAATTTTAAAAATAATATCCTGCCCGGTAAGGGAATTTATGAATGCAATGTTGATACCACTTATCAATACAATAATTGTCAGCTGTATAATATTTATCATAAAAAAGTACATTTTGATTAATCCCAGTATTCCACGCTTAATTCTAATCCTCATGGTCAGCATATCGGTCTACCTTTTTTGCTCATTTTATCTTGAGATCAAACTCAAGTACCCAATTCTAAAACCGTTAATTGCCACAGTTCGAAAAAGATAATTTCCCATGCATCCTCTTGTTTCAGTCTTAATAACAACATATAACGGTGAAAATTATATTGTCGAGACACTTGAATCGATTATTAACCAAACATATAAAAATATCGAAATCATTGTTGTTAATGATGGTTCAACGGATTATACAAAGAATAAACTAAAGCCTTATTTTAATAAAATAATTTATCACTATCAGGAAAACATTGGAACATATGGCTCATTAAATGTCGCTTATTCACTAGCAAGCGGGAAATATATTGCTATCCAGGACCACGACGATATTTCAACACCTGATAGGATTACTAAAAGTGTATATGTTCTAGAAAAAAACCCACACTGCTGTTTTGTGTATTCTCCGGCAATATTCATCGATAAACAAGGACATGAAATTGGAAAATGGGATATTGACCGAAAAGAAATGAATCAGATAGCTACATTTCGGGATTTGTATATTAACGGGAATTTTATTCCACATTCGTCAATACTACATAATAAAAAATATATAAAAGAGACATTTCCGTATAATCCTTATTTAAGAGTTTGTGGTGACTTCCACTTTACGCTTAATCAGACTATCAGGTTTCCTATTATTAGAATTTCAAAACCATTAATAAAAATAAGAAAAGGCTTGGGAAATCAGGTATCAGGTAATAAATCTGCATTATTCCACGAAGAAAAAATTGTACTAACTACTATTTATAAAAATTTTAAACGTAAGATTAGTCGTTCAATATTTTGGAAATCTTTATCAAACCAGTTTTTCAAAGAAGCAAAATATTATCTGGACAATAAACAAATTATTAAATTTAGTAAAACAATTTCTATGTCGATTATATGCAATCCATTTAATAAAGAAACCTATCTATTAATACTAAATAGATTTATATATTTTCTTTTTAAATTTTTAAAAGTGAAGATGTCTTGATAATAAATGAACATTGATATTAGCGTTGTAGTACCGACCTACAATAGAAATTACTTACTTAAGAAAACACTTAACAGCATCCTTAATTCAGAATCGATTGGTGCTGTTGATTTTGAAATTTTAGTCATTGATAATAATTCTACAGATCTAACTCGATTAGTAGTACAGGAATTTGAAATTAAAACAGACGGAATTGTTCGATATATCCTTGAAAAGCAACAAGGTTCATCGCCATCACGAAACAGAGGCATCTTTGAATCCCGGGGAAAATACATTTTATTCACAGACGACGACCAAGTAGTTGATACCAAGTGGATGAAAAGAATTTATGTAACTTTTATTCAATATAACGCTGACATTGTCGGGGGAAAAATCAAATATCTCATTCCTAATAATAGCCCGATTTGGTTAATTCATCTTCTTGAAGATAATCCGAACAGTATCGGCCAATTGGATCTTGGTAATTCGGTTTTTCAGGTAAAAACACTACAAGAATTACCAAAAGGCGGTAATATGGCTTTTAGAAAAAAAGTACTAACTGACAATGTTAGGTTTGATCCGAAAATCGGAAGAATTGGAAAGCAATTACTTGTTGGTGAAGAAACCAAATTGTTGAAACAATTATTTAAATCAGGAAAAATCATTATTTATCAGCCAGATGCAATAATTTATCATATCCTTGAAAAACAAAGATATTATAAAAAATATTGGTGTAAAGAAGCATTCGGACGCGGTCAATCAATAATAATATCATCAAATCAACCTTCCAAAAAAATAAAATCACTTATAAATTTAATAGGAGACATTATTTATTTATTAGTAAATTTAATTCAAAATAAAAATGACACATTTCAAATTCAGCTTAGTGTTTACCGAAGCGCG
>JAFGXZ010000313.1 GCA_016936335.1 Fidelibacterota bacterium | reverse complement strand
TTTATTCAGAAAATGGATCGTCATTAAATCTTTGGGTGACATGATATATTCATGATCAATCTCAAGTTCTTCGCTGGTTTCTTTATCCCGGACGATATATCCCCGCCGACAAATTTGCAGACACTCACCGCGATTAGCCGAGTGATCGGTCTGATGTAACGATAGATAGCATTTTCCGGAAATCGCCATACATAGCGCTCCGTGAATGAACATTTCCAATTGGATCAGTTTTCCGGACGGTCCTTTGATTCGCTCCCGCTGAATCGTTTCGGATATCTCCTGAACCTGATCCAGGTTCAGCTCCCGGGCCAGGACTATGACATCGGCAAATTGTGCATAAAACCGCAACGATTCAATATTACTGACATTCGCCTGGGTGGAAAGATGAACCGACATCCCCTGCTGATGAATGGTTGTAAAGGCTGCCGGATCTGAAGCGATAATGGCATCGATACCACTTTGCTTGGCCGTATCCACTACTTCCCGCATTTTTTCCAGGTCCCAATCATACATAACTGTGTTCAGAGTAAGATAGGTTTTTATATTGCATGTTTGGGCTATGCCGGCGATCTCCTTCAAATCTTTCAAATTAAAATTCCGGGATGATCGGGACCGCATATTCAGACGTCCAGCGCCAAAATAAACCGCATCGGCGCCACCCTGAATCGCGGCCTGCAGGGATTCATATGACCCAACCGGGGCCATTAACTCAATATCTTTTCGGTTAAAAGATTTCATATCGGGAAGTTAGCGATTCGGACTCATTTTACCAAAAACAAGCGGACAAATTCATTGTTCCTGATAATCTATTCCGCTATCTTTAACAATTGAAACTGTTGAGGGATTATGAAACAAACACTAATTTTATTTTCCATTCTTTTTCTCTTTGCCTGTACGGCAAAAAAGCCGGTGGAAATCGGGACGGTCAATTTTCAGGTTACTGAATTCAGCGAAGCCCGGATCCAGGCCCGGGACTCCAGCAAACTGCTGCTGGCCTATTTTTACACCGATTGGTGAGGCTCTTGCAAACGATTAGACCAGTTGGTCTTCAAGACAAAAGATTTCGCGGATTTTATCAATTCAAATTTTGTTGCCATGAAATTAGACGGTGATACCGAACTCGGCCGTAAACTGCGCAACCAGTGGCTGGTTCCCGGATACCCTACAATGATATTCTTTACAGTAGAGGGTGAAGAGATTGACCGAATTGTTGGATTCGATGGCAATAAGGAACCGTATTTTCAATTAGTCAAAGACTACAGCAACGGTAAAAATACGTTAAAAGATCTGCTGGCCCGGGTAAAATCTGACACCGATAATGCAAAACTTAATTTTGACATTGCCAATAAATACAACGATCGTGGTGACGATGAAAATGCCCTGATCTATTTTGAAAAAGTGCTCGTCCTCGAACCGGATCATGATTCCGAAATATATCTTGAAGCCGAATACAATGTCGCCGAATCAAAGGCTTTCAATGAAGATAATCCCGGCTATCTGCATCATTATGCCCAAAACTGCAGCAATAAGCATATGAAATATTATGCTTACAGCAGCCTAACCCGCTTCTTCCGTCAGAAAAAAGATCAGGCAAATGTGATTCGCACCTATGAAGAAGCATTGATCGGACTCCCGGACAATGCCTCTATGATGAACAGCTACGCCTGGTACATTTTTCAAAATAAGGTCAGTGATTACTACGAACGGGGAATCAACGTTGCCCGGAAAGCCCTGGAAATCGAACCGGAAGCCGACTCTATCTGGGATACACTGGGGCAACTGCTTTTTGAGGCCGGATACACGGATAAAGCCATTGAGGCCATGCAGAAAGCGGTGGCGTTAGCACCCAACGAAGCATCTTATAAAGTGAATATTAACAAATATAAAGAAGCACAAAATTAAAATTCGAACTTATCCGTAGCAACATCTCAGAAATTATCAGCAGATTTTTCGAAATTGTCAACCAGCCATTTATCCAGCAAAAATACCAATTTCAGCGACCGGTTATATGCATAAACCAATTCGGAGCCTTTGTCCACAGAATTGCCGATTATAAGAGTCGTCGATTGATCTTGACTTTTGGAAAATAAATCAATCGTCAAGTACAGGGAATCCAAGCCATTCGGTGATAAATCCACCGGCGATTCATCGATAAATTCACGAATCCTGGCATAGGCAAAACGATTCAGAAACGTGAGAACATTATCAGTATTTACCAGTCGTCGGACTGACTAAACCAGCCATCAGACATCTTCCTGTTTCTCAAGAACAGTTGTGACCAGATCGCTTCGACGAATCACAATCCTATCGAACTCCAACGGATTGATATGCATTAATTTGTGGCCTCTCAAATCAAATGGTTCTAGATTAACAAAATTCCATAAAGATTTTGAAACCAGGGCCACATCAGCCGAACCATCCATCTGAATATAATAAAAATCATTGGTAGGATTTTCATTTCTTATAATTAGTCGGATTATCTTATTATCGATAGTCGTAAATCGAAATATTCCTCACGGTTCTGCCAATCCATAGTCATTTAAATCAGTTATCGGTATCTGATTTTCTCTCAATTATTGTTTCAAGAATCGACGCCAGATTTTCAATAACGGCACTGGAATCAGCTAAAGTCCGAATTGGTGATGTCATTATCCATGTATCCGATTCTCTTCGTAAAATAATTTCCGTTCTTGGATTTATAATTGAGTAGAAATTGACACTGCCAACGGGAACATTAAACAATCACATTTCTAATTCTGCCAGTCTTGATTGGGTTTCGGATCGTTTTATATCAACAAAGTTTACATCGAAAATTAGTATCAGTAAAAGGAATATTAGTATCGGGGCTGTCTTGCCCTTCATGGATCAATGTCTCCCGCGATATACCACGATCCCCAGTGCAAATACCATCACCGGCAATGCAATAATCGTCACCCAGAAGACGAGTCGCATTTGACCGGGAGTGACATTGACCGTCCGCATTTCCGGGTTTTTAGGCCGAATTGAAATCAGGTCTTCATCAACCACCAGCCAGTTGATTATATTCATGAATAAATCACCGTTGGCCTGGTTGGTATAGTAAGCGTTACTGGCAAAATCGGAGTCACCGACCACAACGATCCGTGTATCTTGATTTGTTTTACTCAAAACAGTCATTGCACAGGCAATATCAATCGGTCCGCGACGATCTTCAGGACCAATGGAAATATCTTCCATATTTCCAGCCTTCTCCTGGTTGATTGCAAAACTGGTCTGCCCGGTACGTGCAATTGCAGTCACAGATATTTTTTGATCACTAGAAATTATTACAGAAATTGAACGAGTCATAGGGAAAAAGCTCATCAGGCCGTCCAGTTTTTCCACGATCGGATGATCACCATAATCGGATACCAGCGGGATTTCCGGTCCGGCGCCCAGCAATCGCCCGAAACCGCTGGCATCAACAACCATATCATTGCCGACCTCAACATTCCATTTTCGTAGATACTTTTGAAGACCAACACCCGGTTTCGGGTCAACTAAAAACAGGGCGCTTCCCCCATTTTTCAGATATCTTGTCAACAGTTCAAGTTCACCGTTGAAATAGTCTTTTTCCGGCCCTGCAACAATGATAACTGAAATATCACCGGGAATTGAATCCATTTCCGTCAGGCGCAGTTGCGTGACAATATAATTTTGAGTTTCAAGCGCAGTTGCCGCGTTGGCAAATCCCCTCCGGTCCGCACTGTTGATACTTCGTTCACCATGTCCGGTAACAAACGCCACCCGCCGGGTTTTATCCCGGGTAACTTTGATAATAGCGTTAGTCAGGGCTTCTTCAGTCGCTTGACTAAGCTTTTCTTCATGATTTTCGCTGATAACCACCAAACTGCCGTACTGAGTGATTTTGTACTGATTTGCCAGACCCGGCTTCTGATCGGGATCTATCAATCGATAGCTGAACCGTTTTGAAATGTGCGCGTACTCTTTCAATAAGTCTTCAGTGGAGCCTGCATTCATGCGCTTATCAAAAATAAGTATTTCAATATCACTTTTCAGAGATTTTAACAGGTTAATCGTCTGCGGTGCCAGGCTAAAAGTCTTGCCGCTGTTGGTGTCCACCCGCCAGCTGTACCGTGCCGAGATATAATTCACAAGGACCAGGATAGCTGAAACCAGAATAATAACAAGCATCATATTACCGCCATACAATGAACGACGGTCTCCGAGGATATGTCCTAATTCCAGACGAAACAAAGCGATGATCAAAATGATCACACCGGTTAATATCATTACCAGCGATTTGAAATCCCAGCTATGTAACGTTGAATAAACAAATATACTTGCCGAAATCAATACCAAACCAAAGATCAACAACCAGCGATATAACTTCATCGGATCAGTCCCGCCACCGTGAGGATTCAATGGATTGATACGTCAGGTAAAGCATCAGAAAAGTAAAAGATACATAGAAAACAAGATGGCTGGTATCGAATATTCCCTTGGAGAAATCCTCAAAATGAGTAACAATTGATAAATATTCCAGCACTTTTCCAAGGATCCTCCCGGTAAAATCTGCTGAAAAACCGACAATCCACAGGAACATTGTCAGACCAAAGGTTCCCACGGCGGCAACAATCTGGTTTTCGGTCAAAGACGATATAAAATTTCCCGCAGCGATCAAAGCAGCCCCCAGCAATAACAGTCCGATATAAGCTATTAAAACCGGTAGCGGTTCAGGATTTCCCCACCAAAACAGGAAAATCAAAAAAAGTGCTGTAGATCCAAGCATTATTACATAAAAAATATAACTTGCCAGGAATTTACCAATGACAATCTGCCAGTTATTTAGTGGTACCGTCAGCAGAAGTTCGATGGTCCCATTTTTTTTGTCCTCGGAAAATGCCCGCATGGTAAGCATCGGAATCATAAACAAAACAATAACACTGATATTCAGCAAAAACGGCCGGATCATCATCAGGTTGACATTGACCGGAACATCTTGTTGCTGCATCATGGCAGCATAACTGTACTGCATAAAACTGGAAAACAGCAGATAATAAAATATTCCCGATACTAGCAGGAAGAGTCCAATAACCACATAGGCTACCGGCGATGTGAAATAGGAGCGGAAATCCCGTCTGAAAATGGATAAAATGTTCCGCATTAGTTCATTCCTTCTTCACTGGTGGTAAGTTTCAGAAAAATATCTTCCAGACTCAGGTTTTCCATTTTCATTCCCAATAGTCCCCAGCCATTTTTCACAATTGTCGCCGCTAATTCCCGGCGAATATCTGTCCCCAGATTGCTACTGATGCTGAATTCCGATATTCCGCCATCTCGGGAAGCAGTGCAGATAACAGAGTGAATTTCCGGAATTGCCTGCAGAACATTCATTATTTTAGCAGATGGACCTTCGACTTCCACACGAATGGTCTCAGAACCTTTCAGTCGGGCTGTCAGGTTTTCCGGAGTATCTTCGACTACCAGCCGGCCTTCGTTAATAATTACCACCCGGTCACAAATCATGCTAACTTCCGGCAGAATATGGGTTGACAAAATGACCGTATGTTCATGCGCCAGGTTTTTAATCAATTCACGCACTTCGATAATCTGCCGCGGATCGAGACCGACGGTTGGTTCATCGAGGATCAGAACCGGTGGGTCACCAATCAATGCCTGGGCAATTCCGACCCGCTGTTTAAAACCTTTGGAAAGTGTCGCAATATAACTATCCATAACCGGCAAAATTGTCGATTTTTCGGCAACCCGGTAAATTTCAGTATTTACCGAACGTCGGTTCACGCCTTTAATAGTTGCAACAAATTCCAGGTAATCTTCAACCCGCATATCCTGATACAGTGGTGGATTTTCCGGCAGATACCCGATCCGCCGTTTAACTTCCATGGAATCATGAAAAACATCAAAACCGGCAACAGAAACTGTCCCGTTTGATGACGGAATAAAGCCGGTGATGATCCGCATGGTTGTGGTTTTGCCTGCGGCATTCGGGCCAAGGAACCCGAGGATTTCACCTTTCTTTACCTGGAAGGTCAAATCATCCACAGCCCGAATGTCACCAAACTGTTTGCTTAGCCCCTTTACTTCAATCACCGTGCCCCTCTCCGGTGGATGGCTGGCTATGGGTTAACGCCAGAAAGATGCCCGCTCACTTGCATAACTGAGCATTTTTTTCTGGCTTGTATAGACTTTCGGATCATCGGGATAGCGGATGTAATCTTGAGACCAACTGGTCTTTGAACGACCCAGATAGATTGTTCCGAGGATAAACTCCCCCTTTTTCAGATCAACCTTCAAACCCTTTTCACCGGACACATTATATTGGTCGTATTTTTCAGAATTTTTCGTCACAAAACCGGATTTCTGCGCTTCAACCACATTCTTAAAGAAATTCTCAATCTTTGTATCTTTAACAATTCCTGTGTCCGGATCGGCAAATACCCAGCTGGTATCACTTTTCAGCAATGTCACCGATAGGGTGTCTTTACTAATTGTGAACGCATTGACATCTTCAACTTTTATATCGAAAACATCGGTCACTTTCGGTTGATAGCGACGATTCTTCAGCGAAACCACCAGCAACAGCAATAAGGCAACTGCCAGCAGAAGAACATATTTCATCCAGAGATTTTGTTTCTTAACCATAGAGCCCCTCCAGCAATTTACGTTTACTGACATTCTTTCTCCAGCGTAATAAACCAAATACAATCACCAGCAATGCCGGAAGAATAATATTCAACCACTTCCAGAAACGGCGAGAACCGTCCGATAGCTGATCCAGCGGTCTGGCGGTGACCGTTCTCGAACGAATTTCTACCAGTTCCTGATCACCGGAGAGATAGTCAATGCTGTTCAGAATAAAATCCGTATTTTCCGGAATGCCACCGGCCCGATTATCATTGAAGAATTCAATATCCGCAATCAGCAGAATCTGGGCATTTTCACCCATTGAAAGAAAATTGTCTTTCTGATTATAATCCGGATTATCCGCGAAATAGCTCCGGAAGGATCCTTCCACCATACCGGCAATAGTCTTGGATTTCAATGGAAATGATGTCATCGCCGGATTATTCATCTGGGAACTGGGAATATGGGGCGAAATATTATAGCCTTCCACCATATTATACTGCCCATAAGGTGTCATCTGTGGCACCATTCCCGGCGAGATCGCACCGGTTTTATCCGATGTCCTCATTAATGACGTGAACTGCACAGTTGAGTCAGATGCCGAAACCTCATTCACAAAAAATGCCCTAACCTGCTCGAGGTTTTTAACGATCAGGTTTTCGGAATTAAAATTGTGAATCAATGGAAATACCGGATAATTAACTGCACTGGCAAATGAAAAGAATCCCCGGCGTTGCTGAATACTGATCTGGCCGCATTGTTGGTCAATAAGCAGATCGCTACCGATTTTTAATCCGTAATGCTTATAAAAATCAAAAATATTCGATTTTATCTCCGAAGCATAGCCCTCCTGAAGGTGATCAGCCTGGTGCGCCTGACCAACAAACAATTTGCCGCCTCGCATAAGATACTGATCAAGATTATACAACTGGTCAATGGAAACCGAATCCTGGAAACCATTCAACAGCAGAGTGTGAATATCCAATGGAATTTCAGTATCCAGCGAAACCGTCCGCACATTGTAAGTTTGCCGGAGCTGTTCCTGCAACTTCGTCGTAGCGATGTTCTGATTATCCGAGGAAACAATTCCAACAGTTTTCATGTCCGTGGCCGCCAGTTTTTTAATGGAGGCGGTCAGTAAATATTCGAGCCCTTCATCGGTCTGAATAGCCTGAATTGTTTCCTTTTTATCGTTGTACAACAAAACCATACCCATGTAGATATTTTTAATTTCCAGTTTATCATTTTCAATGACCTGGGCCTGCATCGGTGGAATCCCATAGCTGCGGGCTTCGGCCTGAGCATCTTCATTGTCATCGGGCGCAATGAATTCAAAATGAAAACGGCCTTTGGAATAGGCTTCATACTCCTCCAGCAAATCCTGCAAATAACGCCGAGAATTTGCGAGCTGCCCGGGAATATCCTTTGAGAAAAACACTTTGGCAACCATGCGATCATCCAGTTTCTCGATCACCTTTTTACTGGAATTCGACAAAGAGTACATATTGTTTTCCGTCAGATCAAAACGAACAAACAGGGCTCGTGATACAAAGTTAAAGATCACGATGATCACGGCCAGCATAACGATATACAACATAAATTGTTTTTTATTTGCGATTATTGTCATATCTACCTCCATTTCCTCATTTCCAGAGTTCGAATACTCACCAGCAGGAAAAAGGTAATTAGTGAGCCAAAATAAATCAGGTTTCTGGAATCGATCACTCCTCTTGAGATATTACTCAAATGATAATCGATACTCAGAAACTGAAAAATAGATCCCAGAAATCCAGGCACAAAAATCAGAATTTTATCGAGGATAAAAAAGATAAAGATTATCATAAAACTAATCAGAAATGCGGTAATCTGATTATCTGTGACAGTACTACCGAAAGTCCCGATTGCCGTGTATGCCGCACCTGCCAGCAACAAGCCCAGATACCCGGACATGAGTGCACCGATATCGATATTATTGCCGATTATCAGCAATGTAATCAGATGTACCAGTGTAAATGCCAGGGCCGCACCGACCAATGTGAGGGCCGCCAGGAATTTTGCCACGATGATATCGCCATCAGAAAAAGGTAAGGTTGTAATAAACTCCATGGTTCCCGTGTTTTTTTCCTTGGCAATCAGACTCATGGTAATCGCCGGTACAAAGAACAGGTAGACAATGGGTACAATGGAAAACAGTGTTCGCAGATCGGATTCATTGATCAGGAAAAAGGTGCTCATGGCGAACCAGGCATTGATCAGCAGAAAAACAACCAGTGTGATATAGGCAACCGGACTATTAAAAAAGGATGAGACCTCTTTCCGGTACAGAATTGTGTAATTATTTCGCATTGTTGCCTCCTTCAATCGTAAGATTCCGGAATACATCCTCAAGGCTTGTCTTGTGTCGGCTCATTTCCAGTATGGTCCATTTACTTTTTACCGCATGCTTGAAAATGTCTTCCCGGGGATCGATTTCATTGGGAAATTCCAGAACGGCAGTGATATTGTCACCTTTTACTTCATAGTGCGATAACAGGATGCTGTCCTGAAAAGATTGTACCTTTTTGACCGATTCTTCAGTGGCATTCTTCAATTCCAGGGTCAGCCGGGTTTTTCCTTTAAAATCGCTCATCAGTTCCTCAACCGTACCATTGGCGACAATTTCACCTTTGTTGATAATTATCATCCGGTCTGCCGTAGCCTGCATTTCCTGCAGAATATGGCTGGAAATGATTACGGTTTTCTCTTTCCCGAGATTACGGATTAGTTTCCTGATCTCGACAATCTGAT
The DNA here is from genome assembly GCA_016936335.1 of Fidelibacterota bacterium. GTDB lineage: Bacteria > Fidelibacterota > UBA2242 > UBA2242 > UBA2242 > B118-G9. Next base: position 6,396 of record JAFGXZ010000313.1, on the reverse strand, counting down.
TTGGATCAAGGCCCGAAGTCGGTTCATCCAGGATCAGGATTTTCGGATCATGGATAATCGCCTGCGCCAGCCCGACCCGCTGACAGTAACCCTTACTCAGTTCATTGATGTTTTTGTGGACAACGCCCCTCAGTCCGCACAACTCAATGACTTCATTCAGACGTGACCGGAAAATGGTCTTGTCAATCTCTCTGGCCCGGGCGACGAATTCAAGAAAATCATATACCTGCATATCATGATACAATGGATTCATTTCCGGCAGATAGCCGATCATTTTACGAATTTCCATTGAATCATCCAGAACATTGATATCATCCACGAAAACATTTCCAGACGTGGGTGACAGATACCCGGTAATGACTTTCAGGGTCGTCGTTTTTCCGGCGCCGTTGGGACCCAAAAATCCCAGAATTTCGCCGTTTGCAACCGAAAAGGAGACGTCTTCAACGGCTTTGACATCCCCGTAGTGTTTCACCAGATTTCGTACTTCAATCACGATGACCTCCTGTTTAGAAAGGGTTCACGTTTGGTTTTATCGATACAATTATAAGCTAAATCCCAGTAAGTAATCATCTCTTCCACAGCGGGTATCATTTTGGCAAATTTCACCAAATCCAACCCGTCGAAAAGGGTTTTGTATTCTGTATCTATCCCGGGTCCAATATCTGTTTCGGTGACAGATTCCATGATTTCACGAGTAGTCATTTCAAGGGCTTTGATAAAAAAACGTCGTTCCAGGTACTCTCGCACGATTTCGGACAATTGAAAATAAAACTGTCGGATTTCATCTTCGGTTTTATACAGATGGGATTTTAACTCATCTAACTTTCGAAAAGCCGTCACATGCGGCGCTTCCAGGTAATGCTCGTCCAGTGGCACGGTCGGTTGTTGTTGCTTCCACCGGCGATAATAAATCCACCAGCCAAACAGAATGGCAACTATTAGTAACCCGAAAATAATAAGCGACCATGGTATGATTTTCCGGATTGCAAATGGCGGTTTGATATCCTTCGGTTCGGTAGTACCCGGCGGAAGTACGGAAATGACATCTACAACAAATTCGTCTGTCTGGAAAAGCAACGATTGGGTTGAATCGGAAATATCTACTGCCTGCAATTCTACAACTGGCACAACGACCTTCCCGGTATCAAAAACCGTCAATTCCAGAGACCAATTCTGCTGAAAACCACCTTTGACTTTCTTCGGTTCTGAAATTATCTGGTTCAGAATATCCCATGTGCCCAATTTTTCGTTCAGCTCCGGGAGATCAAAACGGATACCATTAGGATACTGCATCGTGACATTTAGATGAATCCGGTCGCCGATGGTGGCAATTGTTGTATCTACGGAAGATTCAAGAGTAACCGATAACGGTTCAGCATTGATACTAACAATCGAGAATAGAGAAACTATTAAAATTTGACCAGTTCTAAAAAATGCTTCCCTTAACAATATTTAGCGATATCTCCTCTCCCGCATTTTGAAAAACCGCACCAGCGGCTCGATATAGGATTCACCGGCATCGATTTGTACCAGATCAAGATTCATGGCTTTGGTTTCCTTTGAAAATTTCTGCCATTTCTCACCAATATATTCCGAGTACAATTTCGTAAAATTCCGATCCAGTGTATTCACCCAGATTTCCTCACCGGTTTCCGCATCCCGCATTTTAACAAGACCAACCGGCGGAAGTTCCCGTTCCCGTTTATCCAGCATCTGTATCGCAACCACATCATGTTTCTGATTCAAAACGCGAAGCGGTTTCATGAAATTCTCATCTTCAAAATCTGAAACGACAAACACAATAGATCGGCGTTTGAGCCCTTTCAGTAGGTACTCCAGACCATTGGTAATATTCGTCCTGGTCGATTCAGGTTTGAAGTAAAGCAGTTCCCGGATTACACGCAAAACATGCCCCCGGCCTTTATGAGGCGGGATATATTTCTCGACTTTATCGGTAAAAACCAGCAAGCCGACTTTGTCATTATTCTTTATGGCTGAAAACGCCAGCAATGCACAAATTTCTGCAGCAATTTCGCTTTTGAACTTTTCCTTTGAACCAAAGGCACCGGATTTTGACGCGTCCACAACCAGCATGACATTCAGTTCACGCTCTTCTTCATGAATTTTGACAAAGGGATGGTTGTAACGAGCAGTGACATTCCAGTCAATAGTACGAATATCATCACCGTACTGATACTCCCGAACCTCGGCGAATTCCATACCCTGACCCTTAAACACTGAATGGTATTCCCCACTGAAAACATCATTAACCAGATGTCTTGTGTGTAATTCTATATAACGGACTTTTTTAAGAATCTCTTTTGGTATCATATCAATTCATTCGCTCAGACCATGTAAAATTCATTGCCGGCTTACGTTATCTGACTGCAAATTAATCGAGTAATGTGATAATTACTACGGAACTTCTACCGAATCAATGATACGACGGATTATCTGTTCTACCGTCACCTCTTCTGCTTCTGCCTCAAAGGTTAGAATAATCCGATGTCGGAGAATATCCCACATCACATCCCGTACATCTTCAGGTGTCACATAGCCTCTGCCCTCAATGAATGCCTTGGCTTTTCCGGCCATTGTCAAAAATATCGAGGCTCTTGGCGATGCTCCGATATGAATCAGGTCTTTTAAATCGGCTAAATTGTAGCTTTCCGGTTCACGCGTGGCAAAGACAATATCTACTATATATTTATGGATTTTCTCATCGATATAGATCTCATCAACCACTTTCCGCGCCCGGATAATGTCATCAGGACTGATTAATTGCTGAACGTCAATATACGTGTCGGAATGGGCCATGCGCTTGATAATCTGCAGTTCTTCTTCCTTATTGGGATAATTCAGAATAACCTTCAGCATGAAACGGTCCACCTGGGCTTCCGGCAACGGATACGTACCTTCCTGTTCAATCGGATTTTGAGTTGCCAGTACCAGAAAGGGATCATCCAATTTATGGGTTTTATCACCGATACTGACCTGTCGTTCCTGCATCGATTCCAACAATGCCGACTGGACTTTCGCTGGTGACCGGTTAATTTCATCGGCCAGAATAATATTGCTGAAAATCGGCCCTTTTTTGGTCTCGAAATCACCCTTCTGCTGGTTATAAATCATGGTACCGATCAAGTCTGCGGGCAGCAAATCCGGTGTAAATTGGATTCTCCGAAAAGATGTATTGATGATTTTAGCCAGCGTACTGACTGTCAGTGATTTAGCCAGACCGGGTACACCTTCAAGCAGAATATGCCCATTACATAGCAATCCGATTAAAAGCCGCTCTATCATCAAATCCTGGCCAACAATCACTTTGCCCATTTCCTGTTTTAAGGCATGAACGAAAGCGCTCTCTTTTTGTATTTTTTGGTTTAACTCCGAAAGATTGAAACTCATTCTCTCACCCCAGTTAATTTACTGTCCCTTGGTAATTGACTGCAGTTGTGGTATCTCATCCAGAGACTTTCCCAGATTCTCAATTTCCCATTTAGCCGAAGGAACCAGCATGTGCTCGGGAAAAAGTTCGATAAATTTCTCATAACTGGCCTTGGCTTTGTCATAATCATTCAAGTCGTTGGCATATATATAGCCGATCATAAAACTGGCATTTGGTGTTTTCGGATCTGTAGAAAATTGGTTTAAAATCTGGTTGTAAGAATCAATAGATTTAGAAAAATCTTTCAGATTGTTTTTATAAATTTCGGCTACGGAAAAAAGTGCCTGGATAGCCAGCGTATCCTGCGGAAAACGCTTTGCCAACTTCTGATAATAGGCAATTGACTCCTCAAATTTTTTATTATTAAAGGATTCTCTGCCCAAATCCCAATACGCTTCCGCTGTTTTAACCGAATCCCTCGAACAATTAACAAACATCATCATCAGTAATACCGGAACAGCAATTGTTAATTTTTTCCCCATTATTGTGACCTCCTTTAGCATTCCAATTTATGACTTTTCAATTGTCGTATAATATATCTATTTTTGTCGTCCATACAAAGCAGAAATCCAAACTCAATTTATACAATTGCACCGGTTCAATGTTCCACTCAGTCAACTTTTAAGAAACCGAATTGTTCCATCAACATTATCAATGACAATTTTATTACCCGGAACGAATTTTCCTGACAAAATTTCAACTGACAGTGGATCCAGTATATGCTTCTGGATCATTCGTTTTACCGGCCGGGCACCATACATCGGATCCCAGCTGGCTTTCGCAATCTCTGCCTGGGCTTTCTCGGACAATTTGATTTGATAACCCATAGTCTCTATCCGTTTTGACAGTCGCAGGAATTGCAGTTTGACGATATCTTTTATTTGAGCCGACAGTAGTGGTGTAAAAACCACAATTTCATCGATCCGGTTCATGAACTCCGGCTTCAGATGTTCCCGTAATTGCGTCAAAACCGTTTCCTGAATCGTCGCATATACTATGTTTATATTATCTTCATTAACACCCGACGCCTGGTTTATAATTGTCTGAGAGCCCAAGTTTGATGTCATAATGATGATGGTATTTTTAAAATTGACAACCTGACCTTTATTGTCCGTCAGGCGACCGTCTTCGAGCACCTGCAATAGTATATTAAAGACATCATCGTGAGCCTTTTCAATTTCATCCAGTAGAATAACTGAGTATGGTTTACGTCGGACAGCCTCGGTCAACTGCCCGCCCTCTTCATATCCGACATATCCCGGGGGCGCACCGATTAACCGTGAGACTGAATGTTTTTCCATGTACTCCGACATATCGATGCGAATCATGGCATTTTCATCATTAAACAGGAATTCGGCCAGCGCTTTAGCCAATTCCGTCTTCCCGACACCAGTCGATCCGGTAAAAATAAACGTCGCCAGCGGACGATTTTCATCCTGCAGTCCGGCTCTGGCCCGGCGAACCGCATTGGCCACTGCTTTAATGGCCGCATCCTGCCCCACCACTCGCTCATGCAGTTTTTCTTCAATATTCAATAACTTACGCCGCTCACTTTCGACCAATCTTGATAAAGGAATATGGGTCCATTTGGACACTATTTCGGCAATATCCTCTTCGGTTACCTCTTCCCTCAACAACGATCGTTCGCCGGATTGCTGATCCAGGATTTTTTTTTCGTTATCCAATTCCTTTTCCAGAGACGGTAATTTCGCATGTTTGAATTGAGCAGCCTGTTCCCAATTTCCTTCCCGTTCGGCTTTTTCTGATAAATTGCGTGTCTCCTCAATCTGTTTTTTTAGATCATTAATCCGGGTAATATGATTTTTCTCTGACTGCCAGCGACCTCGCAACACAGCTGCATTATCCTTCAATTCAGCCAGATCCTGTTGGATTGTTTTCAGACGTTCCCGGGAAGATTTAACATCTTTTTCCTTTGCTAAAGCCCGGCTTTCGATCTCCAACTGACTGATTTTACGCTCCACTTCATCCAGTTCGACAGGAAGTGAATCTATCTCCAGGCGCAAGCGACTTGCAGCCTCATCAATCAAATCAATCGCTTTATCGGGTAAAAATCTATCCGTAATATAACGCTGAGATAGTTCCACTGCCGCGACCAAAGCAGCATCCTTGATCCGAATCCCATGATGAATTTCATAGCGCTCTTTAATTCCACGTAATATGGAGATCGCATCTTCTGGTGACGGTTCTTCAATCAGGATCGGTTGAAAGCGCCGTTCCAGGGCTTTATCCTTCTCTATATATTTCCGATATTCATTCAGCGTCGTAGCACCGATGCTACGCAATTCCCCTCGTGCCAGGGCCGGTTTCAACAAGTTAGAAGCATCCAGTGAACCTTCCGCTGCACCGGCTCCAACCACGGTATGAATTTCATCAATAAAGAGAATTATCTGACCCTCAGCTTCGCTAATTTCACGAATTACTGATTTCAAACGATCCTCAAACTCGCCCCGGAATTTGGCCCCGGCTATCAAAGCTCCCATATCCAAGGCCAGAATCTGTTTGTCCCGCATTCCCTCGGGAACATCACGGGCAATGATTCGCAAGGCCAATCCTTCCGCAATGGCAGTTTTGCCAACACCCGGCTCACCAATCAGTACAGGATTATTTTTTGTTCGTCTGGCTAGAACCTGTAACACCCGGCGGATTTCCTCTTCCCTTCCAATGACTGGATCAAGTTTACCTTTACGGGCAAGTTCGTTCAAATTTCGGCAGTACCGTTTCAATGCCTGGTATTTATCTTCAGGAGATTGATCTTTTATACTTTGTGATCCACGAATTGTTTTCAACGCGGCTAAAAGAGTTTCAATGGAGATCCCACTGGATTTCAGAACGGATTTCAATTGAGAATTGGCTGTGTCAACTATTCCCAGGAGAATGTGTTCCGCACTGAGATAATCGTCCTGAAACTGTTGGGCGTATTCCTC
>JAFGXZ010000312.1 GCA_016936335.1 Fidelibacterota bacterium | reverse complement strand
TTGTGGTCTGCGAGATAAAAAAACTGGAGTCCGGTGTCAGCTGCAGGGTTGTATGCCGATAGATGCTGTAATGATGGAGGTCGGACTCTGTATTTGCCGTCCAGCGAACTTCAACAGTCGGAACTTCACCGGGAAGGTTATAGGCGTAAACTGTAAAATCCGATGGAATTGCCGGCGGATTGATATTGACGCTTGTTCCCAGAATCGCTGCGCTTTTTTCACTTTCATTTAAATTCTTATCGACGGCGGAAATCCGGTAATAGTAATCGGTATTATACTCCATACCGGTGTCCCTATGATAGGTCAGGCGCGTCTCAGCAACTAATCCATATAACGGCAATGAATCAACGCCGGTCGCCCGGTAAACCCGGTACTTGTCAAAATCAGTATCAATATTCGCTTCCCAGGTAATTTTAATCGAATCTTCAACCGATGCATCCTCGTCCACAGCCAAACCGATGGGGATTGACGGCGCGGTTGAGTCACTCGGATCGATATTGTCATCATCCGGACCTGTTGATGTTCCGCAGAACATAAAGATCACTGCGAAAAAGAACGTTAAAATCAGTATTCCTTTGTTTTTCATACTATACTCCCAGTTATATATTTCATTTTATAATGCTCTTTGATCATTGCTACCGTAAAATGATGTCTTTTTATCTGAAAATCAATTCTTTTCGCCATAATATTTTGCCCGGTATTCCTTTTTGGGATCAATCCGCCAGGCGTAAGGTCCGTCCCAGCTTTTCAGAAAGAGTTTGGTCAGCGTTGTATTCATCAATTTATCCTCAACAACTACGGCCACATTCCGGGAACCATAAAAGTAATCCCGTTTCCAGTTACTGGAACCTATCCAACTTAGATTATCATCAATGATCATCAGTTTACAATGTTCGACCCGCGCAAAGGAAATATAACCCCCGGACCATTGGGGTATTGTGCTCAGTTTCACATCCAGATTTTCCTGTTCGACCAGTTTTTTCAGAAAGGGTATTTCATACTTGTGCTGACACCAGTCGGAACAGAGCAAGCGTACATCCACTCCTCTGGCTGCCGCCCGGCGCAGGGCATTGTCCAGCTCGCCGAAATAGCTTTCTTTACCTGACGGTGAATAGGAAAGCAGTTGTACGTAAATTCGTTTTTTTGCATTATCAATTAGTTCAACGATAGCTGGCAGATCTTCTCTGAACGACAGGGGAACATTTCCAAGGGGGCTGGCTGTCGCGTAAAACCGGATCGCTTCCTGAGCTTCGACCGGAATTTCCATCCAGTCACTTTCCCGGTCTGCTTTCAGGGGATACAATCGGTTTCCCTGACTCTGTTTCCAGTCCAGGTCAAACAGTTTGCTCATCCGGCCGGCATACTCCCGATGGCGTATTCGTAAACCAATCTCGTGGATATGATCCAGCGCCCGCCAGTCAAAATTCTGACTTCCTAGGAATACCTGTTCATTATCAACAATAAAATATTTGCTGTGCTGAACACCGCCACTCTCGCTGAATACGGCAATTTTCCGGACACTGATATTTTTGCGCTCATCCAACCGGGCAAGAGTTTTCGGATAGGTCTCTGCCATTCGTTTTTCAGCAATAATGCGGATTAAAACACCCCGGTCGGCCGCCTTTTCAAGCGCCCGGATAATGGGTTCCAGGGACTCGCCTTCAAGGTTTGATATATAAAACTGCTCAATGTCAATTGTTTTTTTTGCCGAATTGATCATTTCCAGCCAGACGCTAAAAGTATTCCGGATTTCAGGATTATCCAGGACTGTCTCCAGCGGAATGCTCTCGACAATCTCAAAGTCCTGATACGGGAATTGCGCAAACGCCGTTATGCATCCAAATATTCCCAAAGTAGTTATGAATTTCAGATGTTTTAAATAATCCATTGTATGGCTCTGTTTACTTCAAGAATAATACAAATAATTGACCGGTGATTCAAACCTCAAATTGGATAAGCTAATTATTTCTTCTTTTTCCTGAAGATTTTCAGGTTTTCAAAAGAGTTTTCCTCTCCTTTCAGCAGGCGTTGAATATTCGTCCGGTGTGTAAATATGATGAACAGCGGGATAAAGATACTCACACCCATCAATACAGCATCGACTTCCATTGATGTAAACCGATCCAATAAAAAGAGGACAATGGGCAAACTGGTCGCGGCTGCAATCGATGATAAGGAAACAATCCCGCTTGAAAATAGAAATACAGCGAAAACCAACAGGCAGATAAGAAAGGCTATTGGAAAAAGTCCCAACAGCATGCCGGCCCCGGTTCCAACTCCTTTTCCACCTTTAAAACCGGCGAAAATCGTATATGTATGCCCTAATATCGCGGCAACACCAGCCAGAACCATAATTGCTGAACCGCTCTTAAAAGGTAATTCCCCAAAACGAATCGACGAAATCACCAATGTGGCAAAGGTTCCTTTGCCGATATCGAATAGTGAAACGAACAGACCTGCCTTCCAGCCCAGCACACGAAACGAATTTGTCCCGCCGGCATTTCCGGAGCCGTATTTACGGATGTCGATTCCTTTGGTCAATTTTGCGACAATAATACTGGTCGGAATTGAACCCGCCAGATAACTCAGCGCAAGCACAACGATTAAATTCAACATTTATTTCTCCCAGCTTATTCCAATTGCAGCCGCTCCGTTTCCGGCATGAGCACCCAGTACCGGAGACACCGGCAACACCGTAATCGGAATCTCACCAAATTTTTCTTTGAGGCGTTTGACGAGGTACTCGGCTTTTTTCAGGTCGTTGGCATGGGCCACGGCGAACCGAATCGATTGTTTATCTTGAATAAATTCAACGGCTAATTTGAATATTTTTTTAACTGCTCCCATATCGGAAAAACTCTTGGAACAATGTTGCGGCATTCCCCGTGAATCCAGATGCAGGATCGGTTTGATATTCAGAATTTTTGCAATCATTCCTTTGGCTTTACTGACCCGGCCGCTCTTCATCAGGTATTTCAAACTGGGAATACTTACAAAAACCTGCGTTTGGCTGGTGTATGCAGTGACAGCCTGAACTAGCTCCTCATGGGATTTTCCTTCAGCAATCAGACGAGCAGCTTTTTCTGCCACAAAGCCAAAACCAATTGACAGGGATTTTCCATCAATGACGGTTATGGTTTTTTCTGGAAATTCCCGGGCAGCGCTGAGAGCATTTTGGTAGGTTCCACTGGCTGCCTCAGGTAGGTGAATTGATATAATAGATTCGTAGTGTGACAGTAAAAATGCATACAAATTCCTGAAATCCGCCGGCGGCGGCTGAGATGTTTTCGGATGATGTGGTTCCGTCAGCAACATTTTATAAAAATAATCCGGCGTAATCGTAATTTTATCGATATAAGTCGAGTTACCGAAAGACACCCGAACCGGAATGACATGAATCTGGAATTCATCAATTAACTCCTGGGACAGATCGCAAGCCGAGTCCACAACCAGTGCGATTTTCGGATGGGGATTATGAGTCACTAGATATTGTTTCTTCATATCATCGGCTTTTTGCTGTAGAAGATCACCGTAGTGTCGGGCAATCGCAAACACTTTCGCTGGTTCATTGGTGTGAATATGCAGTCGGGCCCGATGTTCAGAACCAGCAACAACAACAGAATCGCCAAATATCTCGATTTGATGGCGAAGGTGTTTAAGATCAATCTGTCCCTCAATCAGGCATTCCGTGCAATATCTGTAAATAATATCTTCAATGTTAATATCGGTATGAGCGACTTCATTAATAGGTTCGGTCTTTGTTGTCTTGTCGATCTCCCTTATTTTTCCCCGTTTCAGGAAATCCGTAATACCCTCCAGGATATACACAAATCCCTGGGCACCGGAATCAACCACATTGGCCTTTTTTAAGGATTCTAGCTTTGTGCGAGTATTTTCCAGTGATTTTTTGGCGACTTCCAGACCATGATGTAACAGATCCTGAAAATCGACTATCTGCTTGCTGTTTGCGTAAATATTTTCCGCCCAGTCTTTGATGACTGTCAGGATAGTACCTTCTTTTGGCTGACTAAGGGCTTCATACGCTGCATTTTTTGCCTGCTGGACCGCGTGTCCAAACTGCTCAGTGGTGATTTTAATCCGCTTTTCCAAACCTTGTGACAGACCATAAAAAAACTGCGCCAGGATGACACCGCTGTTGCCACGTGCACCTTTCAGGGCTGAATCGGCAATCTGACGACTGCTTGAATCAACCGTTTCACAGGTACTGTCATCCATTTCATCGACAACTGTTCTCAAGGTAGCCGCCATATTCGTCCCGGTATCGGCATCGGGAACCGGAAAGACATTTATATCGTTCAGATAATCCTGATTATCGTAGACTTTTTTCGCCCCGGCTTTAACGCCACGGCTAAAACGTTTTCCGTCGATGTATTTTATTTTCATTATGAATGAGCTGCCCCGTTTTGTTCAAAACAAAGGTTAATTCTTGAATCAGAAATTTACAAGCTATTATTTCTTGGGGCGAACATAGAGGTTAGTTACCGGTGGGGTTAGTGCTCCCCCGGATATCAATGCTTTTAATCCCTGTTCTACAGTCATATCAGTCGGAATGACATCATCTTCCGAAACGAACAACGCCCAACCCGACGTTGGATTTGGCGTCGTCGGTAAAAATAAATGGATAAAATCGGTCCCGTCTTTGCCTTTGGATTGACCGGTAACAAAACCCAGCGTCCAGGTGCCGGTCCGAGGGTATTCCACAAAAACAACCCGTTCAAACCCGGTTTGGGTCAATGAAAATGCACTGGCAATCTGTTTGCTCGTTTGATAAACCGTACGAACCAGGGGAATATAGTTTAGCCATTTTTCCAGGAACACCAACAAACTACGCCCCAGAATATTGGTAATGAATAACCCTAAAAGGTAGATTGCCAATAAGGAAATGATCAGGCCAAGACCGGGAATTCGAAATCCCATATAGGGTTCTAATAAGGGGTTGATAATATTATCAAAGAAACCAACAAAGGCTTTCAGGAAAAAAAAGGTGATAACCACCGGGATCAGAGCCAGAGTTCCGGCTATCAATTTGTTCCGGATACTGGTACGGATTGTCGACCAATAATTTTTATCTCTCATTTTAAATAACTCCTCGCTGCTAATGTTTGGATTGCAATAAAAGCCCGGTATGTGGTGATATAATCATCATGATTGAACTGTAACGACGATTCACCACTGCGTCGTGTTCCCGGAACCCGCAGAGCAATATCGAGCATCTGCGGTTCTCTTAATGTAAGATCCAGTTGATAAGGTGATTTCAATATATAGGGTTTGATATCCGATTGAAACATCTCTTCAACTGCTTTTTGATAATTTTCGGCAACCTGTTTCGGGTGTAGCATGCGTCCGGCTGAGCGGCTGATTCCGTATTTTGTAATGACTGACCGTGTTCCTGTGCCTAATTCACCCACTTCTTCAGCCAGTACATCATCACCACTAACCAACAGCAGCGGAACACCCTTTTCACCACAGAAAGCGGCATTGATCGTGGTCTCACCAAACCAGATGCCGTTGATTTTTGCATGGGCTATTGAATCGGAATAGGTATGAGACAAAACAGCGCGGTGCAGTCCACATTTCCCATGGTAACCGATAAATACCGCTCCGTCAAAATCCGGATTGATGCCTTCCATCATCGAATCGGTTTTATGGGTTCCGGAAATCAAGGAGCTTCCTTCCGGCAATTCATCGATCCTTAGATTGATCATATTATCATGGGAATCATTAATAACGAACTCTTCAACACCGTACTTTTTGAATTCATTAATGACTGTATTCAATTCAGTGGTTGTCTGTTTCCGGGCCCAGTTATAAAACAGATCCCCCATCTCCCGGTGACGATTTGTACAGACTCCATTTATGCCTTCCATATCACAGGATATATATATTTTTTTCATCGTGCTCCTCTTTTGCTAAAATATCTAGGTTCTTCATTTCAATATTAGCATCTCTCCTGAATAATTTACACTATTTCGTTGGTAAATAGACATCAATTTTATAGTTTTTAGTATGAATTCTCTGGGTAAAAAGAAAATAATTCCGCTGTTGATAATGCTTCTTCATTTCTGGCATCCCGGATTTTCCAATGATACAAGTAAAACCGCCCTGGTACTTAGCGGCGGCGGCGCCCGAGGATTCGCCCACATCGGTGTCATCCGTGCATTCGAAGAGATCGGGTTTTATCCGGATATGGTTATCGGCACCAGCATGGGAGCCCTGATCGGCGGACTGTATGCAGCGGGAAATACTTCCTATGAAATTGAAAATTATATCCGTCATACGAAATGGAATAGACTGTTCTCACCCCAGCCCTACCGCGATATTGAGTTCGTTTCTCAAAAAATCATGGCCCTGCCAGAACTGTTTGCACTTAAATTTGATGAAAAATTCAATGTTATCTTTCCGGGAAACCTGTTACCGACGCAAAAATTACAGGAACGTATTTTTCAGGTAATGGTATATCCTGAATATGAATCCGAAGGAAATTTTGACAGCCTGCTGATCCCTTTTCGGGCTGTAGCAAGCGATATCAAGACCGGTAAAGCGGTCGTTTTAAAGAAAGGCAGTCTGGGAAAAACGATCGCCGCCAGTTCAGCATTTCCAATCATATTAGCGCCGGTACCAATTGACTCATTTCTACTTGTGGACGGTGGAATTACGAATAATATCCCGGCTGATGTTGCCGTTGATATGGGTGCGGATTTTATTATCTCCGTTGACGTTACCAGCAAGATCACCACAATTTCGCAAAATATCGATCTTGTATCCTATTTCAACCAGGCATTTAATACACTGGCCTATCTGACCGATACCCGAAATTTATATCTTTCCGACATTCTCATCTATCCCGAAATCGAAGAATATTCTTCCAGCGATTTCGACGCTATTGATTCTCTGATCCAGCGGGGTTACCAATCCACTCAGCCGTTTATCGCGGATTTACGTTCCAAATCTGATTCATCAAAATGGTCACCGGACTTTCTGCCTGATGCCATTGAACGCTTAAATAATACCAAAATCCGGTCTATCAAATTGCGGGGCAATGAACGGACACGGCCATATATTATCAAGCGGGAACTGCTACTGGAAGAAGGTGACCGATGGAGATCAGCCTATGCCCAGCGAAGCCTGAAAAACCTGTTCAGTACAGGAATGTTCCGTACCGTATATATGACTTTCGAAAACCAGACCGAAGATTCAACCGATATTATTATCGAAGTCGAAGAAGAAGAAAACACACTGTTTTCATTCGGAACACGCTATGACAGCGAACGCAAAGCCAGCGCCTTTATTGCCGCGAAGTACCGAAATTTATTTGGAATCGGTATTGACAACCAGTTATCGCTAATAGTCAGTGATCTGCAACGGAAGCTGGAATTGAATACTCGGACCACCCGGATTTTCACGTCCACATTCACCGGGTACTCTTCGCTCTATCATAAATTCGAAAGTGTCCCTTTTTTTGAAAAAGGCAAAAGAACCGGATATGGTAATTTTTACCGAAGCGGATTCGAATTGAATGCCGGTCTGCAGATCCGCAGGGTTGGTTTGACGGCTATTGGCATTAAAATGGAAAATACACAGACATTTGCAAACAGTAATTACAACATAACAGATGATATAATCAACAGTGCCGGCCTGACAGCCCGGATCATTGTTGAAAATACCGACGATCCCGATATTCCCCGGCGCGGACGGATTAATAATGTTGTCTACGAACACGGATTCAGTGAAGATGAACTGAAGCAAAATGACCGCATCCTGGTTGAATCCTCAGTCTATGAAACTTATAATGAAATTCATACTTTTTCCACCCATATAAACTTTGGGTATATATCAAGAGCTCTGACACATTATCATCGCTTCCGCCTGGGAGGACTAAATTCTCTTCCCGGATATCATCAGAGCGAATTATGGGGGGATGTTCTTCTCTCATTGGGAATCGGATATCGAACAATTTTAACAAAGGGAAGTTACCTGCATTTTCTCGCAGTGGCCGGTAATGTATGGAACAACTTTGATGATTTTAAGTGGACGGATATGAATATCGGAGCCCGGGCCGGAATTCTTGTTCCAACACCCATTGGACCGGTCTCCATAGATTACGGATATAACTTTAAGAACCGAAGCCTGTTTTACCTGTCTATCGGGCATTTTTTCTAAATTGAACATATTCTCTTAAAACATTAATACTAAATCCTTCCGATAACCTTGCTAAGGATCAATCCAATGTGATAGATGATGACACACAATTCCTGTTATCCAAACAAATAATTTCCAAATCATTTTATTGAAAGATTTCCAAACAAACAGTATATTCAATACAATAAAATTTATCGATGTATCATGCAGAGGGAACCATTATTATGAATTATTTTGAAAGAACAAATCGAGTGACTCTGAAGAATGATTTACTTGGCTTAACCTACTTATTTCGTTTACTTTTGTGCCTGATTCTGCTGCAATTCCTCTCAGTTTCTATCGTTCAAGCAGAGCCTAAACCTGATACGAAGCCACCCAAAATTAAAATTATCGCACCGGTGGCCGGATATACTGCAACCGGTCCAATGCGAATTGTCACAACAGTTAAAGATAACCAGGGAATTATGAAAGTCGGTTTTCGGGTTGATAACGAAATCGTCGAAGAGGTCTATAATCCTCCCTTTGAAACCATTTTAAATATGGGATACTGGGCCGACGGAATGATTCACCGAATCTCCGCCATCGCTACTGATAATTCTGAAAATACAGCACTGTCTCAGGAAATTCCGGTAACTGTTCTTGAAAGTGCCTATACATCCCCTTTTCTCGTCTATCCATCTGATCAAATGATCATAAAAAGTCGCAGCCAGATTTTATTGAAATGGAAACAATTATACGGCGCTAAAAATTATATTGTAGCCATTGCAAAAGATCGGTCTTTCAAGAATATTGCACTGACGTATAGCGTCACCGACACATTTTTAATCACCGAACCATTGACTATAGGGCATTACTATTGGGCAGTCACGTCCCAAAATCCGGCGGAAAAATGGAGTGCGTGGAGCATTCTTCGGGAATTTTCAATTGAACCGCCAATGCCGCCGGAATTGATAGGACCTAAAAATAAATTTTATTACAAAAGTACCGAAACTCCGCGGTTGGTATGGCACCAGTCACAATTCGCCAGTGAATATGAAGTTAAAGTAGTCACATCCATTAATCCCGATTTTGTCGAATATTCAAAGCTGGTTTCGGATACATTTACCGTAGTTTCAGGACTGCCCGAAGGCTGGCATCAATGGTCTGTCCGTCCGAAGAATAAAGGCGGAATTTATGGTGAATGGTGTCCTCCTCTGGAATTTCATACCAACGATCCGGAAGTGACCCAGTTTGTTAAAGTCGCCGCCGGCGAATATACCTCTGGAAGAGAAAAGATCATCCAAAAAATAAATTACGACTATGAAATCATGAAGTACCCGGTCACGTGTCGTCAGTACCTGAATTTCATGAACCAGGCTTATTGCCGGAATGCAGTCGATAAAAACGGCTACGGACATTATGCCGGGGATGAATTCAAACCCGCTGGTGAGTATAAATTCATCGACGTCAAAGAAAAGAAAAAAGAAATCGGTGATATTTTATTTGACGATGAAAAAGGGTATTTCGTCCTGGAAGATGATGAGTATCTGGATCATCCAATTGGTGATGTTTCATGGTTTGGCGCCGATGCTTTTGCGAAATGGTATAAACTCCAACTGGCTACGGAAGAGGAATGGGAAATGGCTGCTCGCGGCCGGACAGGTTTTGATTTCCCCTGGGGGAATACAATTGACTGTCAAAATGCCAATATCGCCGGTTGTATGAAACGCGGTTTTTCGGCATCCACTACTCCGGTAGGTAA
>JAFGXZ010000311.1 GCA_016936335.1 Fidelibacterota bacterium | reverse complement strand
TCCGCCAGAGCCTGATGGAGTGTGCCTTCACCGGGTTGGACAAATATCTGCGAGTAAAGCCATCCACTCGCTACAAACATGACACATGAAAACAGTAACATTTTTCTCATACCAGCACTCCTTTAAAAATTATTTCATATTTACGTAGTTATTTTAATGGAAAATACTATGACAATCATAATTTGTCAATCCGTTTACGTTCAGAAATGGTTCAAAAACGTACTATTATCGCGAAAGATAGATTATTACGTGAGATATTTTTCTCTGTATTCAGAAGGTGTTAAGGAAAACTGTTGATGAAAGCATGTGCTAAAATATTTTGGATATTTAAATCCAACCGCGTAGGCAATTTCACTTACTGTTAAATCAGTTTTTTGCAATATTTGGCAGGCTTTTTCAAGACGAATTGTTTTAATAAAATCATTTGGCGAGTAACCAGTGAGGGCTTTTAATTTAACAAAAAGATTGGTGCGGCTCAAACCGACTTCATTGGCAATGTCGATTATCTCAAGAGTTGCATTTGCCAATTGCTCTTCGACAAAATTCCGGATTTTTACCAGTAGTAATTCATCCGCAGAACTTGCTGTAACTTCACCAGGTTCCATAATCAATTCCCGACGATAACGTTCACGTAACTTTTCCCGGGATGCCAGGATATTCCTGATCCGCACATCCAAAAACCGGAAATGGAACGGTTTTTCAATGTAATCATCGGCGCCGGTTTCAATGCCTTCGATTTTCGATTCAATTGTCGACTGTGCTGTCAGAAGGATAATCGGAATATGGCTGGTTGTTATGTCCTCTTTCAGAGTATGACACATTTGAATTCCATCAACATTCGGCATTATCACATCGCTTATGATAATATTGGGCATCATTTTCCGGGCTTTTTCAATCCCATCCCGGCCATCAACAGCTTCAATGACATTGTATTTCAGAGACAATGTCTTCCGTATGTATTCCCGCATTTCGTCATTATCTTCCACGATCAATACCGTTGCAGATTCATTTTCCACTGTAATATCTGAAGTAACAGCACTGTATTTTTTCTTTGAAATCAGTTCATTGCCCACCGAATATTCCATAAAGTGGTGACTGTCAGACACATAGGACATTTCATCGATAATTTCGTCATTGGAATACTGATCACGCTCAAGCGGCAATGTTACAGAAATTTTACTGCCCACCCCTTCTTGGCTTTCCACGGCAATACTGCCATGATGTAATTCCACCAGACGTTTTGTTAATGCCAACCCCAGTCCCGAACTGACCTGGCTGGAATGATGACCTCCGGGTGCATGAAAAAATCGTTCAAAAAGATGTTCCTGATTTTCTTTACTAATACCAGAACCGGTATCTATGATATGAATGGTAACACCGGGTTTCCCCGTATTATTGAAATCCTTTCTTTCAAGTTCAAGGGTAATCGTTCCGTCATCGGGAGTATATTTAAAAGCATTATCAATTAGATTCACCAATATTTCTTCAATTTTACCCCAGTCAAACCAGCCTTCAATCAGATCATGATTGCTCTTAAATTGATAATCAATATGACACTTTTTTGCTTTTTCTTTAAATAGTTCAAATACCTCCCGGGAAAACTGGACAATATCTTCGTAAGATACTTTTAGTTCAACTTTCTTTTGCTCAACCCGGCGAAAAGATAACAACTGGTGGATGAGGCGTAGAAGATAGCTGACATTTCGCTGCATTAAATGAAATTCCTCACGAAATGGTGTCTTATGGTTGGAACCGATAATCTCTTCCAGCGGAGCCTGAATCAGGGTTAGCGGTGTCTTAAACTCATGCGCCACATCCGTGAAAAACTGAAGTTTAAACTGGTTGAGTTCTTTAACCTTTTCCTTTTCCATCCTTTCAATTTTCAGGTCGTGCCGAGCCCGCACCAAATTCAGAATATAAATATTAACACCGTAGATGATCACGGCTGCTAGAATGATATAAAGCAAGTAAGCCCAGATAGTTTTCCAAAATGGTGTATTAATATGAATACTCAAGGATGTTCCGGTATCATTCCACACACCGTCATTATTGGTGCCAATTACCCTAAAAATATAGTCACCAGGATTTAGATTTGTGTAATTTGCATAACGTCTGGTACCTGCATTAATCCAATCATCATCAAATCCTTCCAGTAAATATGCAAACTGATTCTTTTCCGGATTTGTGAAATCCAGTGCGGCAAATTCAAAAGATATCCGGTTTTCCTGATGCGAAAGGATCAATGTATTTCTTCCGGTTGAGTTTGCATAAATACTCCGATGACGGGACTTATCAAGAACAGTTACATCTGTGATTACAATTGGTGGAATATGATGGTTTGATAATTTTTCAACCTGTTGGGGATAAAACACATTGAATCCATTATTGCCGCCAAAGAATAGTTCTCCCGACTCGCTTCTAAAACAGGAATTTATCCAGAACTGATTTCCCTGCAAACCATCATCGATATTATAATTGGTAAACGTCTCCTTTTGCTTATTAAATTTCGAAAGCCCATTAGTGGTACTTAACCATAGGTTCCCGTCGTAATCCTCCAGAATTCCAACGATAACATTGCTTGGTAAACCATCCGTTTTCGAGTACTGAATAAAATCACCGGTTTCCTGATCAAATCTATTGAGTCCTTTCCGTGTAGCAATCCAGATATAAGTATCTTTGTCCTGGTAGATATACTGAACGAAATTATTACTCAGACTCTTCATTTTTTCAGGATCGGAACGATAATGAATATAACTTTTATCTGATGGATCAAAAATCACCAATCCGGAACGAGAATATCCGATCCACAATAACCCCGACCGATCCAGTAAAAGTGTTAAAACGACCTCATTATCCAAAATTCCGTTTTTATCGTATTCCACATGATTGAATTCACCGGATTCACGATTGAAGATTTGAATGCCATTATTCGTCCCGAGAATTAAATTCCCATCAGAACTTTCAAGAATGACATTGATAAAATTATTAGCTGTAATTGGTGTGTTTTTATTATAAAAACGCTTAAAAGACTGTTGTTTATCATTAAATCTGTTCAGCCCTTCTTTGGTCCCGATCCAGAGAATTCCCTGGCTGTCTTTATAAAGACTGGTCACCTGATCACTGCTAATGCTTTTAGGTCTATTTCTGTCATAGGTAAAATGAATACATTGATTTTTACCACGCTCAAAGCGGTTCAATCCACCGCCCTCTGTGCCCAACCACAAAACCCCATTCGCATCTTCACAAATTGATAATATCGTGTTATTACTAAGATTATATGGATTACCGACGCGGTTATTATATAGAATAAATTTCTGGCGATTCTTCACAAACCTGTCAATTCCACTGCCATCCATGCCAATCCAGACTACACCGGTTCGATCCTGAAAAAGAGTCCTGGCGCTATTACTGCTTAAACTGGAAGGATCTTCAGGATCATTGATATAATGTCGAAAACTGCCTGTCTTCCGGTCAAATAGATTCAAACCACCCTGAATAGTTGCAACCCAAAGATTCCTATCCTGATCTTCAAAAATATCCTTAATTTCGTTACTGCTTAGGCTTATCGGATTTCCAACTTGGTTAAAATAATGATTGAAAGCGCGAGTTTTTCGATCGAAAATCCGGATTCCATTGTAACGGCTCCCGATCCAGATATCCCCATAGCAATCCTCAAAAATGGCGGAAATTCGATCTGTATTATCAGAATATAAAAGGTGTTCGACTACCTGATTTTTTCGATCATACCGGTAAATGCCATCCTGGGTCCCAATCCAGATGTTATTTTCACTGTCTTCCAGTAAATCAGTGACATTTTCGACAAATGGCGCACTACCTAAATTAAATGGTTCATAATGGAAGGTTTGAAAACTATTCTGTTCACGATCAAATTGAGTTAATCCGGTTCGGGTTCCAACCCACAGCACACCATACCTATCTTCAAGAATTGAGCGGACAAAATTATCAATCAGGTCTGCCGACTTTCCCGTTTGGTTAATCCATCTGGTGAATTTTTCAGTTTTATAATCGTATAAATTGAGACCGCCGCCTTCCGTTCCAATCCATAAATTGCCCTGTTGGTCAACGGTAATACAACGAATCCAGTTGGAAGAAATAGAAGTAGAATCAAACACATCATGATCGAAAATTGTAAAATTATTTCCATCGAATCGGTTAAGTCCGTCCTGTGTACCAAACCATAAAAAACCAAGACTGTCCTGGATAATACAATCGATCCGACCATCGGAAAGACCATTTTTGATGGTTATATGATCAAAGATTATTTTTGCATCACCGGCATAAATTGTAATTGCAATGAATAATAGTATTAAAATTTTAATAAATCGATACCTGATAATTTGATATTCATTAACCATTATGTGATTTTTTTTAAAATTATCCTATAAATAATGGTTTGATATGACGATCAAAAAGGTTTTCTGTGACATTCTCTGCAATTGAATCCTCATATTTGACCAAAGCATCCTGAAATTTCGAACCCATTTCAGCTGCGATTTTGTATCCTACATGCAGTAATTGTCGAAAATTCAGATTGTATTCCTTATTCGTCTGAATATGCCGTAAGGTGTTTACAAATTGTTTTGCAGACCAGTTTTTGACATCTTCAGACGATGGAAGTTTAGCAGGATCAATATCCAGTACTGTCGCATACGGCCCTGTCAACTCTGTTTGGCGGGCCAAAGATTTACAATAAATTTCCTGCACCAATTCAAGTCCCTCACCACCAAGCTCTGCAATACCGATTAACTCTTCAAGCCAGGTTGTTCCCGCTGTTTTTAAATGAACACCGACATTGTACTTCTTCAGAACATTTTGAATGATTGGGTAAAGAGAAAATTTATCGCTTCCTGAATGAACACTGAGTTTTAAATTCGGTGAAAATCCAAATTCCCGGATTGCATAATTCACCACCAGTACATCCTGCTCAAATTCTGTTGAGAATCGTCCAATATCTCCGACATAATCCACGCCTTTATTGAAGCGACCGGTAAACTTTGGTGCAATTGTATCCAGTGGTAATTCCAGCCAGGCCGCCGCAGCCAAAATGAAGAATAAATCAACCGGTTGCTGCGGATACACTGTTTCGTCAATCGACAATTCCAGCACAAATTGTCGATTCACTCCAGTTGTGATATGCCTGTATATTTTTTCCGCTTCCAATATTCCGGCAAGATATTGATGAGCGATTTTCGTAACCACAGTACTGTTGACGTCAATTTTTCCATCGATTCCCGGAACAAAAAACGGCTTGGTGAAGCGTTCGCAAAACTGTAAAAAGTCTCGAATCATATCGTCTGCCACCGGTTTTCCAATCTCTTCGGCGACATCCATTGTAAAAAAATCACTGGATGACAAAAATTCATCAACTGTTTTTAAACCAATATGATCAGCATCAACGAAATATGGCTTTGACCAGTTTTTCGCTGCCACTGCTTGATCGGCAGCATTTCGCGTATTTTTCGGTGTTGTCCCGATAATTGAGTGTTCCCGGAACGATTTATTCCAGACTGGTGTTATTTCAATTCCGTGTTCTGCGGCCTCTATCAGAGCCTGCAATTGTGCTTTGCCCTGATGACCGAAACGATCACCAATTCCAATCGAATATTTATTTAATCCCATCGTTTCTCCTAATTATTTTCAGATCTTTACCAATTTAACTGTTTCAATCATCACGATAATTGACTTTTACTCAACCTAGCGTTTCACCCGGGCATTGCCTTCCCAGATGCTCCAGACTTGTTCCTCATCTACAGGCTGTGCGTAATCTGTCAGCATGGTCGTTGCCAGTGCTCCGGTCGCCCAGCCGAATTGAATCCATTTCTCCGGTGGCCAGTATTTCAGGATTCCGTAAAGCAAACCGCCTACAAATCCGTCACCGCCGCCAATACGATCCAGAACAGTTATCCGTCGTGGTTCAACAATGTGCCAGTTGTCGCCTTCGAGCATAATTGCACCCCACAGATGAATATTGGCATCCACAACCTGCCGTAATGTGGTGGCAAAAACCCTGGCGTTCGTGTAGGTCTTTTTTACTCGCTGAATCATCTCTTTGAAACCATCAATTTTAGTCGCCAGGTCTTTGCCTCCAGATTCCGGTCCGGCAATTCCCAGACCTAGTTGAAAATCCTCCTCATTACCGACCAGAACATCGGCAATACCGGCGATTTCACTGAAAATGTCATGCAATTCTGCTTCGCGGTTTTTCCAGAAAGACGCTCGGTAATTCAAGTCGAAACTGATGCGGCAATCATGTTTTCGCGCGGCATGCGCCAATTCTAGGCAGAATTGCCCGGTTTCCGGTGATAATGCCGCGATCAACCCCGATAAATGGACGATTTGTACACCTTCCCTTTCAAAAAGACGTTTAAGGTCAAAATCCCCAACATTTAACGTGCGGCCAATCTCACCGGCACGATCATTGTAAACCCGTGGTCCACGTGAACCACAACCACTGTCGGCGATATTGAACTGATGGCGGTAGCCCCATGGTCCCCCCTGCGGCACATCCGGCCCTTCAAATTCCAGCATTCGGCTTTTCAGATTGCTTTTAATAAATTTCGCTATCGGGCTGCCTGCTACAAAACTGGTCAGAACCTTCACCGGCAATCCGAGATAGGAAGGAATGCTTGCAACGTTCGATTCCGCGCTTGTCGCCTGCATCATGAACATATTTGTCGATTGCACCGGCTGCTGATCCAGCGGTGTAATCCGCACTCCCATGCTGCTTGGCACCACCAGTGACCACTTATATTCCTGTTTTAATTGAATGCTCATATTTATCTCCACAATAACTTATTTAATCGTTATGTTTTCCTTCAGCTTGTATAATATCTCACCAGCCTTGGGCACATATAAGATTCCATCGACCTCGCGATTATCATAATCTTTCAGATCGATGGAATCCGGATTCAGATAAGCGAGATTGATTTTACGACAGATTGCTTCCGGAATGCCGGTCGCCAGTGTTACCGTGATTCGTGGTTTTTCAATACCGTTTTCATATTGCCCCGAACCTTTAACATGTGTTGAATGGGCCAAGATTCCTCCGGGAAAATCTTTGTATTTATTCCATTGCTTAATAAAGAAGTCTCGCACGTGGTATCCAATTTTCTCGATAATCTCACCATGAGTTACTGAAACCTCTGTAATATGCGGGGCATATATGATCAATTCACCGCCGTCAGCGACAATGGGTTCGAGTTTATACATGCACTTTCCGCCGGTCCAAAGATCATCATACATTTCCGGCGCTTGTGCTAGCACCGTTTGAAAAGATTTTTTAACATAAATTACATGTTCATTGGCAGATAATTCAGCCGCTTGCGACCAGGCTTCCTCGGGAGTTCCTGCAAACATACCGGCCAAGCCATTCAACTTGACTACCAGCGCAAAACAACGCTTCTCCGCTGATATCAATCGCGCCGCAGCATCAACAATAGCCCGCGCCGGTGTATGCTTTTGTCCGATAATTTTTTGACTGGTGATCAAGGCTCCCAGCCAATGAAACAGGTCAATGATTTCCGGCCCTGCTATTCCCGGAAAAAAGTACTTATTACCGCCGGAAAATCCAACTACTTCATGTGGAAATACCGGCCCTATAACCACCAACATTTCATAATGCTGAATCAATCGGTTAATCGTCACCGGAACTGCCTTTGACAGACGGCCTTCTGACAATTTGGTAACCTCTGACTCGCTGAGCGTACCAATCGTGACCAGATGATCCGGATTATTCCAATGATGATTGTAAAAACGGGCTTTTGGAAATTGCTGGCAACGCTCATCTGACGAAATGCCGACACGCCGGTAAATTTGTTCTTCACTCAGTGGTGGATGAGTCCCCAGCGCAATCAGAAAATCCACCGTGGATGCCCTGTCTTTCAATTGATTATAGACAATCCGAAATATTTGATCAATCGGTGCAGTCCGGGAATTATCCGGAATAATGAACAGGACCCGCTTGCCATAGATTTTCCAATCGTCAAACGCACGAACAATAATTGAATCAATTTGTTGATCGTTTAACATAATCCTATCTCGCTAACCAGCCACCATCCACAGCAACAGTATAGCCATGCATATAACTCGATGCCTCAGACGCCAGAAAAACAACAACACCCTTTAAATCTTCCGGTTGGCCCCAACGTCTGGCAGGAATCCGTTCGAGAATAGTCTTATTCCGTTTTTCATCTGCCCGCAGTGGTGCTGTATTGTCCGTTGCCATATAGCCGGGTGCAATAGCATTGACATTAATGTTTTGCACCGCCAATTCATTGGCCATAAGGCGGGTCAAGCCCATGACAGCACTTTTTGATGCAGTATAAGAAGGAACCAGGATTCCACCCTGAAAGGACAACATTGAGGCGATATTGATGACTTTACCGCCTTCGCCGCGTTCGATCATTACCCGGGCAACTGCCTGAGTCAGAAAAAACAATGTTTTCTGATTGATGTTAATAACATCGTCCCAGTCTTTTTCAGTGAATTCAGTCAATGGTGCCCGTCGAATGATTCCGGCATTATTGACCAATATATCTATTTTACCAAACTCATCCACAGCAGTTTTTACAATTGGATCAACACAGTTTATTGAAGATAAATCCGCCTTAATTGTGATTGCTTTTCGACCGAGTTTTTCAATTTCCTGCTGCGTGGTATCCGTTTCCAAGATATCAACCAGTACCATGTCAGCGCCGGCTTCGGCTAAACCAATTGCGATCGCTTTACCCAGCCCCCGACTGGCCCCGGTAACCAGGGCAACTTTACCATATAATTTGAATTTATCTAAAACAGTTTTCATTATGCTTCTCCGAAATATTGTTAATTTGTATAGCTTGTTGAGGCCGTTTTCCCACCATGACCGGTCCAGTTGGTATGGAAATATTCTCCTTTCGGTCTATCAACCCGTTCATATGTATGCGCCCCAAAATAATCCCGCTGAGCCTGTAACAGGTTGGCGGGAAGTCGCTCACTACGATATCCGTCATAATACGCCAGGGCGCTGCTAAATGCCGGCACTGGAATTCCTAATTCAATCGCTTTTGCCACGACTTTGCGCCAAGCGATCTGATTCTTTTCAATAGCCTGTTTAAAATAATCATCCATTAGCAGATTTTGTAAATCAGGATTTTTATTAAAGGCTTCCTTTATTCGCCCTAAAAACTGCGCCCGGATAATGCAGCCGCCCCGCCACATCAGGGCAATCTCACCATAATTAAGATTCCATTGATATTCTTCAGCGGCGGCTTTCATCAACTGATAACCCTGTGCATAGGAACAAATCTTTGATGCATATAGTGCTTTACGGATCATTTCAATGAACTCGGTTTTATTAGCTGTGAACTCTACATTTGGCCCATGTAATATCCGGGACGCGGCCACACGTTCTTCCTTAATAGCACTCATTGCCCGCGCAAGGACAGCTTCCACAACTGTCGGTGCCGGAACACCCAGATTAAGGGCTTCCTGACTCGTCCAACGCCCCGTCCCTTTTTGACCAGCTTTATCCATAATCACATCCAGCATCGGCTGACCGGTTTCGTCATCTTTCTTGCCCATGATTTCCGCGGTAATCTCGATGAGGTAACTGTCCAGTTCGCCCCGATTCCATTCCTGGAAAACCGGTTGCATCTCATCCGGATTCATCTTTAAAGCATTTTTCATGATCCAATATGCCTCACTGATCATTTGCATGTCGCCGTATTCAATCCCGTTGTGTACCATTTTTACAAAGTGACCCGCGCCATTTTCACCGACCCATTCGCAGCATGGTGAACCGTCATCGACTTTTGCGGCAATTTTCTGAAAAATCGGTTTTACATATGACCAGGCTTGCGATGATCCACCCGGCATGATCGAAGGGCCATTCAATGCGCCCTCTTCGCCACCGGAAACACCGGTGCCGATATACATTAAACCTTTATTTTCCAAATATTTCGTTCGCCGGATTGTATCAGGAAAATGACTGTTGCCGCCATCGATGATAATATCACCGGCTTTAAGATACGGAATCAACAATTCGATAAAATCATCCACCGGTTTACCGGCTTTCACCAGCAGCATGATTTTGCGAGGGCGTTCCAGGTTCAAAACCAGCTCCTCAATGGTGTGGCAACCCAGAATATTTTTCCCTTTTGCACGGCTGGCTAAAAAATCATCAACCTTACTGATTGTCCGGTTAAAAACGGCAACTGAAAATCCATTCCGTTCCATATTTAAAACCAGGTTTTC
>JAFGXZ010000310.1 GCA_016936335.1 Fidelibacterota bacterium | reverse complement strand
TTGGAAACCTGTTCCAGAAAGACAGTATCTTTACTGAGCATTTTTCCCTGCCGGACGCGTAAGACAACGACTGCGCCCGAATCCTCACGGGTAATCAGGCTGATGAAGTCCCTGTCTTTAAAATCAGTGAACTCTACTGATTGTTTGTGAAAATACCGGTTTAAAAGATTGATGTTGTCCCTATATCGGGCAGCAATCTCGAAACGTTGTTCCTGTGATGCAACAGCCATTTTTTCCTGTAAATAATTAATTACATCGTCGGATTTCCCATTCAGAAACGATTCAATCCGTTCAATCATACGGTTATAATCCAATTTCGAAATCAATTGCTGACAAGGACCTTCACAATTATGGATGTGGTATTGTAGGCATAGTTTTACTTTTTTCCCTGATACAGTTTCATCGTCAAGTCTATATTGACAATTTCTGACGGTAAATACTTTTTTAATAATCCGCAGAATATCCCGAATTGTCCGTGAATCTGTATATGGGCCATAGTACCTCGAACCATCGTTAATTATTTTTCGGGTGATAAATATTCTTGGAAAATGCTCTCTAGTAATTCGTACATAGGGAAATGTCTTATCATCACGAAGAAAAATATTGTATCTTGGTTTATTTTCCTTGATTAGTGTATTCTCGAGAATCAGAGCTTCAATTTCAGAATGAGTGACGATAAATTCGATATCCCGGATTCGTTTGACCATACTCTGAGTTTTGGGATCGTGATTTTTATCAGAGCTGAAATATGTTTTAACCCGGTTTCGAAGATGTTTGGCTTTACCGATATATATTATTTTGTTTTGATCATTCCGGAACAGATAGCACCCTGGATCCACCGGCGCATTTTTGACTTTTTGAAGAACAGATTCTGGAAACTTAGTCATTAGTAATCCAAATTATACAATAACGTAACGATTTGATCCTGCATATTATTGACCAGGCTGGTTGGAACCGGGTAATGATTAATTAGTATTGAAAATATGTATTCGTGGCCGTTTTTGGCCTTAACAAAGCCTGAAAGCGCCCGGACCCGGCCAACATATCCGGTTTTCGCAAAAACGTGCCCAGTGGCGTCTGAGCCTTTCAAACGCCCCTTTATTGTACCATCAACTCCACCGATTGGAAGTGAATCATAGAATATTTGATAGTTGGGATCGTTACGTATACCACGTAAAATGGTCACAATCTGGTTCACTGTAACAAGATTGTGACGTGATAAACCTGAACCATCGACAATAAAAATATCATCTGGATTCAGACCAATTTGCGTGAACCACTGTTTTTCCGCATCGATGCCTTTTTTTGAACTGCCTTCGTTGAAAAATTCAACCCCCAAGGTTTTTTGAAGTTGCTCCGCATAAAAATTTTGACTCACTTTGTTGATCGTACGGATAATATCCGATAAAGGAATAGATGAATGAGAAGCGATTTTTGTATAATTTGTATAATCCGGATTCAATAGAGGTAACTCGTCTATGTCACTGATATTTAGAGCAGTTATACCATTTTCTTTTAATGAATATTGAAATGCGGATAGGGTATATTTAGTGGGATTGTCTACTGTAATCCAGTCTTTGATAGTATCGCTTCCTGCTTTTATTGTGCCAAAAATCCTAACGGATTCTAACCCGGGAGTCCGGTAAAAATCATAGCGTGTTGATGAATCGACAGGAACTGTCACAAGTTCATTAATAACATTTAGATAATTCATTTCCGGTTCAGTGAAAAGTCGTGGTTCTCCACCAACAGAATCATTTGGAACGATAAACAGATCCACACAATTATCATTAAAGGACAGGGCACTGACTTTGGCTGCATAGTAATAGGATAAGTCGTCCCAGGCCCAACTATAACCAAGACCATTATCATCAAACAGGTCGTCATCGCCGATAATTGTTCCATTGATCTCCCGAATTCCCAGCGATTTCAAGGTATCTGCCCAATTTTGGAACAATTCCAACCTGTTACCACCATTATATCGTCCTGAAATTGTCGGATCGCCGGACCCTTTAACAATCAAATTACCGTTTAATACCCCGTTTTCAATTTTTCCATCCATAAATAGCGATGTCTTATATCGATAATCCGGACCCAGAAGTGCCAGCGCAGATGTGGTCGTAAACAATTTCATATTACTGGCAGGCATTAACAGTGTATGCGGATTCAGGGAATACACAATTTCCTGAGTTCTATAATCCTCAATATGTATACCGATAATTGCCGTCTGAAAATGGGGCGCATTGACAATGTTATTGACCTGTGATCGAAATGACTGAATGGAATGATTTGAGACATATTTTGGAGATGTTCCAAGAGCATTGTTGTTAACGATTTCAAGGTATTTTAAAGAACTACAGCTGAATAATATTACTGTAAATAACAATACCACTGACGTCTTTCCGATATTTTTCATGGGTCTATCCTTCTTCGATTAATGAGTTGATCTGACTTTTCCCGGACCAAAGTATACTTTCCAGAATTCATCCAATGCTGATTCCAACTTATGAATCACTTCGATATCCGTACTCTGTTTTGCTTTCATGGATAATATCAATAACTGATGACACAATTCCAGCTGCTGCTGGTAAACCAATAATTTGGCTTTATCGTTTTTATCAACTGGTTTTACCCGCTGCGTCAAAAAATACCGGGACACGATTTCCTGAATATAATCAGCATGTGTTTCTTTATTGTTTACCCAGCGAATTAATTGATTATAATCAATTTCTTTTTCAACCGATAATTTGCTTATCATGGTCATGGATTTTTCAATGGTAGCAATATGTTCACTGATCATGTCAAAACGCATTTCGTCACCGTAAATACCACAGGGTATTTCACAATGAGCGCTTACCAAAACCGGGATAAATATAAGGGTGCTTAAACAGACGATGAATACTTTTTTCATAACAACCTCCATATAATTAATGACAATATAAAGGATATTGGATAGAAATAGTAGCAATTTGTAGACGATATTGGATCGTTTTATTACTTTTTATTGGTCTATATAATTGTCAAATTATCGGTATGAAAAATAAGGATTTATCATGAGTTTAATTTGTCTGCACAATGCAACTGTGTATACCGGCATCACCGTATTGCCAAAAAGCACGGTACTTATTCAGGATGGTAAAATTGAAGACGTTATATCAAATGAACGATTTAAAAAACGTCAGATCCCACACAATGCCCAACTGTTTTATCTGAATGGAGCAAATATTTCTGCCGGTTTTATCGATACTCATATTCATGGACTGAATGGATTCGATACGGCTGACGGAAGTCCGGATTCTATTATGGAAATGTCAAAAGCCCTGCTTGACTATGGTGTTACGGGTTTTTGCCCTACACTATATCCGCAGCCCGATGATAATTTTCTGGAATCGATAAAAGCTGTTGTAGCTGCGATCGGAAAGGAACCCGGTGCCAAGATTTACGGTATGCATTTGGAAGGTCCCTTCGTTTCAGCGGACAAACCGGGTGTTCTGACCGGAAAATACATGAGAAGTGTTGATATTAATCTCATGAAGAAATATCTGGAGGCAGCTGAGGGACATATTGCAATAATGACCGTTGCACCAGAACTTAAAAATATGCACGATTTAGCGATTCTTGCCGGGAAAAGTGGTATTGTTGTATCGGCAGGACATTCCAATGCAACGTATGAAAACATGCTGGAGGGATTCCAGGCGGGGATTTTACATTCAACCCATTTCTTCAATGCAATGCGTCGATTACACCACCGGGATCCGGGTGTTGTCGGTGCCATCATGATTCATGCCAATGTTTCCTGTGAAGTAATCGCTGATGGTTTTCATATTCACAAAGCGATTATGGAACTACTGTTGCGTGTGAAACCAGTTCATAAGGTCGTTTTAGTGACCGATGCGTTAAAACCGACAGGTTTAAAAAGCGGAACCTTAATTGCCAACAATGAAGAGGTTATTCTAGAAAATGGCCTGTTTATACGAAAATCCGACGGGACAATCGCCGGTTCCGCACTGACGATGATAAAAGGCGTGCAAAATCTCTATGAAATGGGAATTCCGCTGCATGATGCTATCCGTATGGCCAGCATCAACCCGGCTAATGTTATTAATCGCCAAAATATTACGGGTTCACTGATTCCCGGCAAAGACGCTGATGTCGTTGTATTTGATAATGATTTTAACGTGATGATGACTTTTGTCAAAGGTGAACTGAAGAAATTTTCAGAATAAAAAAGCCTTCCGAATAAATCTCCGGAAGGCTTTCCATTCAGATCATATAATTTTTACTGAATTTTCGATATGTCAAAATTCTCCGGTTGTCCGATGGGTTTCATCTCTATTTTATGCTTCTTCATGGCACGTTTGAGTGATATCTGTTCGAAAAACAGGTAAATGATCGGAATTACAATCAGAGTTAAAACAGTTGCCAATGTTAATCCACCAATAACAGCTCTGGCCATTCCGACCCATAGTTCCGCACCTGATCCAAGTTTCAGGGCTATTGGAACCATTGCAAGAATGGTCGTTAAGGCTGTCATGAGAATCGGACGCATTCGGCGTTTCCCTCCAATCAGAATTGAAACCCAAAGGTCATGTCCGTGTTTTTCACGGAGCTGATTGATATAATCAACCAGTACAATTCCATTATTCACCACAATTCCGACAAGAAGGACCATTCCAATCAAAGAGGTGACACTCAATGTTGTTCCGGTCAGGAATAATCCCCAAATAGCTCCTATAATCGCTAAAGGCACTGTAAAAATAATGATGAACGGGTCAAGCAGTGATTCAAATTGTGAGGCCATGACCATGTACACCAGGAAAATGGCTATAATGATTGCGATTCCCAGATACATGAATGATTCCTGCATATCCTCGGCAGCCCCACCGATTTCCCAACGGAAGTTTGGTGGAAAGTTCATTTTGCTGAGTACGTCCTGAATATCAGTTAAAACTGATTGTAAATCTCTACCCGAGACCGTACAGGATACGCTGACCATCCGTTCCTGATCTTCCCGATCAATCTGCGAGGCCGCTTCACCCGGAATAATTGTAGCGACATTCTTTAAAGGAACCTGAATCCCGGTTACTGAAGTAATATAGATATTTTCAAGGTCGGTCCGTGATTGTCTGTACTTCTCATCCAACTGGACAACAACATCGTACTCCTCCCCTTCTTCCCGGAACTTCGTAGCCAGTTTACCTTTGACTGCGGTTTCAATCGTCGTCGCGACTTGATAAACCGACAGTCCGAGCGCCGAGACACGGTCCCGGTCAATGCGAATCTGGTACTCCGGTTTGGGTTGATTATAACTCTTTGTCACGTCAACGACACCTTCGATTTTTTCCATACGGGCTTCCAGCTCATCTCCCAGTGTTGTGGCGATTTTACGATCAAATCCAAATATTTTAATTGAAATATCACCACCGCTCCCAAAGGGCGAGCCCGATTGTACCGTAATTTTTGTGCCGGGAATATTCTTGAACCTTTTTCGCAATTCCGTTTCAATTTCGTCGCTGCTGCGATCTCGATCCTTGACATCAGGGACACTGATATTTATTTCTCCACGGTTTGAGCCGGTTCCAAACATGGCCGCCCACCCTTCACCAATTCCGAAACTGATTTGGACATTGGTGGCTTCCGGAATTTCTTCAAATACAATTTTCTCGATCTGCTTGAATGTTTCATCGGTCGTCGTTAATGACGCCCGGGTTTCGCGCTGGACACTCAATGTAATAAAGGACTGATCTGTTTTTGGCATAAACTCACCACCGACTGATGAGAATATAAAGAAGGTCGCAACAAACAGTATAACTATCGCAAACAGGATAATTTTTTTATGACCGAGCGACCAGTTTAATAGACGGACATATCCTCTTTCTAAATTATTTAGAAAATTACCAATGCCGTCATCCACTTTTCGTAGTAGTTTCCAACGGCTTGGCTGTTTGTTTTTTGAGAGTAGTCGTGATGTCAATAATGGAATCAGCGTCAGAGCAACAAGAAGTGACACCGTCAAAGAACTGACAATAGCGATAACCATATCCTTGAACATGACGCCGGCAATTCCGGGGACAAAGAAGATTGGCACAAAAATCGCCAACGTTGTTAATGTTGATGCGATAATAGCAACACCGACTTCTGTCGTACCGTCATCAGACGCAGTTTTAATATCCTTTTCCATGTCCTGGTGCCGGAAGATATTTTCCAAAACGACAATGGAATTATCGATCAGCATACCTACAGCCAGCGCCAGTCCGGCCATTGAAATGATATTTAAAGTTAAACCGAGCTGACTCATGACGAAAAATGTAATCAGAATCGATACGGGTATCGAAATCGCCGCTATCAAACTGCTGCGCACATGCCGTAAGAAGAACAGTAAGACGAAAAATGCCAGGAAAAATGCCTGGATGGCGGTATTCGTTAAGTTGCTGACGGATTTCTTGATGAAATCTGACTGATTCCAGATGATATTGAACGCCACACCCTGTCCGATATCTTCTGCAATTTTAGGAAGTTCTTTCAATACTGCGGAAGCGGTTTGGACTGTATTGGCGTCGGACTGTTTCTGCAAGAACATAAAGAGCGCCGGGACGCCGTTATTGCGTACAATTTCTGTCTGCTCCTTATATCCGTCAATAACTTCGGCAACATTTTTCAAATAGATCGGCGAACCTGCTTTTGAGCCGATGACAGTATTGCGGATCTGATCCACGTTTTCAAATTCTCCGTATGTTCTAACGGCGTATTCGGTATATTCGTCATCCACCAGGCCACCGGGAATCTGCAGGTTCTCCATTCCAAGTGTCTGAATGATAGTACTCAGCGAAACGCCATGAGCAGCAACTTTGCGTGGATCTACGAGAACGCGGATCTGACGCTGCAGACCACCGGAAGTTCCCGCTGATGCCACACCATCAATCCGCTCCAGGGCAGGTTCAACCCGATCGGTTACCAATTTCCGGAGCTCTGCCATTCCAAGCTTATCGGAACTGACGGTAAAAAAGATAATTGGCTGCATTGATGGATTAAAAGCAAAGGTCATCGGGTCTG
>JAFGXZ010000309.1 GCA_016936335.1 Fidelibacterota bacterium | reverse complement strand
GCAATTGGTTTTTAGATAAATTGGATGTAAGTTACAACGCTTTTTGAAGGGGGCGAATGGATTCGACGGGATTGAAGAACCGCTGAATTGCGTGCCGTGGTTTTCAGGAGGGCCACGTTAATAAACCTGAAAAACCTCAAATGCCAATTCTTTTGGCAACGTTGCTTACGCTTAGTTAAGCAGCCGTTCTTATCTGATTTTGTCTGTTGGTCAGGTAAGGGCGTCGATTTAACAGACTAGTTCGTCACTTTTGTGTGCGGGTGGAGAATGAAACTATAGCGGACTGGCTTTATCTGAAGTTTGTTTGTTGTCGACGGTAAAGTAAGAATTTTCAACAAACTACGCACGTAGTGGTTTGACGCTTCTCTTTTTCGGACGAGGGTTCAATTCCCTCCGCCTCCACATATCATCCCGATTCAAATCGGGACTTCGCATGGCACGCCGAGATGTAACTTTCTTCATCACAATTCCATCTATATAATTGTAGATTGATATTATTCATCCAAAACAGGATATTTTTAATATCTAAATACATAAAGTGAGGAAAATCATGAAACGATTATTAGGACGTTCTGGAATTGAAATTAGCGCCATGGGACTGGGTTGCTGGGCTATCGGCGGTCCGTTCTGGGAAGGTGAAACTCCACATGGATGGGGCGATGTTGATGATAATGAATCGATCCGTGCAATTCATGCTGCACTGGATATGGGTATTACGTTTTTTGATACTGCCAATGTTTACGGCGCCGGCCACAGTGAAAAAGTCCTTGGCAAAGCGCTGGATAAACGCCGCTCTTCTGTCGTCATCGCGACAAAATTCACAGCAGTATTCGATGAAGTCACACGTCAGGTGACCGGATCAGATGTGACGCCTGACGGCATCAGATCAGCATGCGAGGAGTCACTCCGCCGCTTGAATACCGATTATATCGATCTCTACCAGTTTCATGATAACGGTTATCCGGCCGACAAGGCACTACCGGTGCGGGAGACGCTGGAAGAGCTGGTTGAAGCCGGTAAGATCAGGGCATACGGCTGGAGTACGGATTTTCCTGATCGGGCACGCGTTTTTGCAGAGGGTAAAAATTGTACGTCCATTCAGCTGCAATTAAATGTTCTGGACGATAATCCTGAAGTACTTGATGTCTGTGAGCAACATAATCTGGCCGCAATTAACCGGGGGCCACTGGCCATGGGGATCCTGACCGGGAAATACTCAGCTGCCACCAAAGCTGCAGTAAACGATGTACGTGGAGAAAAAGCACCGGATTGGATGAAATATTTTAAGGACGGAAAGCCTAATCCCGAGTGGTTGGAGAAACGTGAAGCTGTGAAAAAAATCCTAAGCAGCGAGGGACGAAGTGTATCGCAGGGAGCTTTAGCCTGGCTATGGGCACGCAGTCCTAAGACTATTCCCATTCCCGGTTTTCGGACCGTAAAACAGGTCGAAGAAAATGCACGAGCAATGGAATTCGGGCCACTCACTACTGAACAGATGAGTAAAATAGAAGCCTTAATCCGCTGAAATACTGTCCGATTACAGAATTGGTAATGTCGGTTTGAATAATTTTTTATTTTTACAATTCTTTGATTCAATAAGAATATTTTCTCAAATACAGTTTTTTTCTTAAATACTCAATTACACTATCAATCCAATTCTCCGAAAATGGATCTAAGGTAATCGTTCCAGTAGCTCTGCCAGTTGTATTGGCTGAAAACTCGTTTAAACAGCATATCACTGCGGGATAAATTTTCTTTAAGAAATTTCACCAGCCGGTTTGCATTGAATTCGGCGCTTTCATCGGTCGGTAGGTAAAGGACGCCGTCTTCAGCGATTTCACGGAATACCGGAATTTTTGAAACGGCTATCGGGGTACGGGCTGCGCCGGCTTCCAAAATCGGTAATCCAAATCCCTCATCATGGCTTAAATATAAAACCAGATGGGCAACGAAATACAGGTCATGAACAACATCCCGATTTTTTACTGGTGTAATATTTAATGTATTAAATAACTCATCCAGAAATATTATGTGATTTTCCACTTCCTGGTCTTTTACTAATTTTTTTAGTTCAATAGAGTATGGCGAAATTTCACTATTTATTGTTTCAGTCTGACCGGTGATTATTCCAAGGATGTCCGGAAAAGATTCTTTTAATTTTGCGATAATCTGAATACTGCGCTCAATGTTCTTTCGGGGTAATTGCCGGGCGGGTATCAGGATAAACGGGTATCTGTGGAACAATGTCAAATGTGAAATGACTTGAGTTGTTTCATCATGAAAACTGAGAAAATCCTGATATTTTAGAACATTGGGAACAACGGTTATTTTTTTTCGGGGAATCCCCAGCAGTTCCGCCATCTGCCGCCGACGATAGTCAGAGATAGTAATGTAATGAACATTGGGTAGTGCCGATTTCAACAGCGACCAGGGTCGGCGATTATATAAATTGTTTTTATGATCATCCATCAGCCAGGCCAGATCATGAGTCCAAAGATAAAACTGTTTTCCCGTATTATTCTTGATATAATTCCAGAAGGCTTCGGTGGCGGTCAAATTAAACGGCATTGACAGGATATTATGAATAATAATTGTATTGATATCGCCAATTTGAGTT
>JAFGXZ010000038.1 GCA_016936335.1 Fidelibacterota bacterium | reverse complement strand
GGTGTTTGTGAATTATTTTCTCACCATGAACGGGAGCAATATCCTTCTGAATTTCACTTTCCGGGCTATTTTCGAGGCACATACCATCCCACCACCATCCCATAATTCCGGCGTCCAGTTTTTCTGGATGATGAACGTGCTTGGTGTAAATAACCGGTCGTCCGGCTTGTCGAAAGGCCCGGATAAGTGTTTTCAGATTTGCAAGTATTGCAGGACCTCCGCAGGTAAATGACGGCGATGCGGGATCGAGGAAAAATTCCTGCATATCGATAACCAACAAAGCAGCATTATTTGGGTTCAGGGTAAATTTATGTGTGTTGTATGGAGCGATCTTCGTTAGCCACTCACTGCATTTACGGCTGATAGTTTCTTGGTTGACATAGGGTTTCATAATGATATCCTGTTCTTTTTTTACCCGATAAGATAGTACTTCAGTGTGATGTTGTCTAATACGGGCTTATCAGGCCAGAGAGCCATTTTATTCAATCACGTTTTTAATGAAATTCAATCTCTGGCTGACACATTGGTTTTTTGATTAACTCAGAAGGGACCTTTTACATATAAAAAACGTAAAACCGAAAGAAACCGATTAGGGAAATAAGAGGAATCAGCAGATACATGATAATATGTTTTATTACCCAGAAAATCGCTGCAATCATAGCATTGGTACCTTCTGCCATGGCCTGGTCGTCACCTACCTTCCGGCCCGATTTATCGTAGTATTCAGTATAGGTGACTGGCTGTTCAGACAGATGGGTCTCTTTATCCCAGGATTCAAGGATACTGTGACCCTTTCCCATTCCATTCTGAATGATAAGCCAGGCGGGTGCGCGCTGACTCCAATAATAGCCGATAATACCAAGGACGAAAAGGATTCCGAGAATTGTATAAAGGATTGGGTGCTCTGATGCGGACTCTGTGTCGAGAGCGGGTAAGCCCTGCTGAATCCGCTGATAGATCTGGTAACCGAACCAACCAGTCGCAACAATAGAAATAATTAGTAATTTGAAGGAACCAACAAAGTGGCGGTTTTTCCATTGTTTTAGATGCTTTATGGATTCTGAAAGCAGTATTTTGGATTGTTCACTGTGTGACTGATTTTTCTCTGCCATACCTACGAAATGTTCGAAGCGCTTCAATTCGCTTTTATCGGCGGGCATGGTTTGGGCGGTCTTTTTTCCTGATAACGAACTCCAGGCTTTGTTTAACAGCTCTTCAGTGGTCGGTGGATTCTGTTGATCAGTCATGGACTCTCCTTTAATTTTGGATATGGTTGCACGCTTTGATTAACATTTTACCCTGCGGTTGTGATTAATTTTGACCTAACTTGAGCGATACTGATTGAAATAAAAACCTTTTGGGTTTTTAACATATTGTTTTTAAATTGGTTGTGTAGTTTAACATAAGAACAATATCAAAACCCAAAAGGTAAAAGCAATATGAAGCAAAATACCCTTAAAAAGCAAGTTAAAATTTCCAAAATTGACATCACTAATGAAAAAATCACCGGCTGAGGCGGACTGAATATCTTTATCAAATATCTGGATCAAATTCGCTTCTTTCAGTTTTTTACTAAAAATCTCGGTTTTCTCAACGGCTCTTCAAAAGGTCTCACCATGACTCAATTCGTCAAACAGGTCTGCGCTCATTTTATCGATGGAACGCAGATGAGTATGACCGCTTTTAACGCCAAAAAGCATGATCCAGGATATACCGCCATTATTGAAAATCATCCTGCAGAATTGGCCTCCTCTCATCAAATTAAATGTTTCATCTATAAGTTTATCCATGTTGGGAACCTGGTTTTCAGAACCATGTTACTCTGGTTGTTTATCTGGAGACTCCGGATTGAAAAGCCTCAGATTTTGATTCTCTTTAGCGATGCCCTGTTTAGATCTGGCAGTATCCACGGTAATTCCAATCATGAGTTTGCCCGGGCTGTTGGGCGTCTGGTGCGTGCGATCCGTAAATATTATCGGGATATACCCATTATTCTGACGAGCGACAGCGCCTTTTTCGATGAAAAGAATTTTGATTATTTTAAGAACGAGTTGAAAATCTATTATATCTGTGCCGGTAAATTTTATGAGGACCTCAAACAGACAATTGCGAATATGGCGCTGGAATCATTGGTTCGTAATGAAACAGTTTGGCAATACACCGATTTCGGTGACCGGCGGCAATCCTGGAAGCAGTTTCGCCGAATCATCTTTACCCGTTTGATCAGTGATGACCATCATCAATTGAGTTTTGATTTTAGCGCTTCTGAATCATTGATTTATACCAATATTGGAATGAACACTGCCTACGATGAAAAATTGATCCTAAAGGTAACAGCGCCAGTTTACGAACAACTGAAACTTGGTCTTTTGTGGGACAGGTCTATGAATGCGCCTCCCATTTTTGCTTAGTTCCCCCGTTTGAATTTAAAATACTCACCAAACCAGTTGATCTTGTGAATTACTATGTCCCAAATACTGTTTTTCAAGGACTATTTTGCAACAATCAGGATTGAAGATACTTAAAATTATCAGTGTATTTTAGTGAAGGTGTTTCTTGGCATTATTTCAACGTGATTATCTGGGTAATTATCACTCCCGGTTTCTAAATCGCTCAGTTTAGGTTCGTGAAAATGAACATTGGTGTCTTCGACCATATTGTCGAATCTTCGACTATCTCGTCGATTTTAGCCTTATGAAAATATCTGGAAAAGGTGCAGAATTCACTATCTCTCGACAGTAATCGATCTTATTTCTGTTTTGGCATGTATGTTGAACTAAGCCGTGCAGAAGTTTGACATTTAGAACAAAAAAAAAGGAGAAAAAAAATGAAGACTTTTAAACTTTTTATCGCTGTTGCATTCAGTTTTATGATTGCTCTGGTATTAATGCCCCAGGGAAGTATGGCGCAGGATCTTATCGAACACGGAATTGGTTTTGTAGATGAGAACGGTGACGGCTATAACGACAATGCACAGGATAGTGACAATGACGGGATTCCGAATGGGCAGGATTCTGATTATGTACCGGCTAATGACGGAACTGGTTCCAGATTCGGCCGACTTGGTGTCAATAGACTTGGTACACGTGTTCACGGGCTTGGTTTTATTGACGAAGATGGAGATGGATTTAATGACAATGCACCGGATAGTGACAATGATGGAATTCCAAATGGCATTGATCCTGATTACATTCCGTTGAATGACGGTTCAGGCGTCGGTAATGGGTTGAACAATGGTCGTCATCATAGGGTTGGTGGCCTTGGTGCCGGTGACTGTGACGGTACAGGTGTTAAATCATCCGGTCGAGCTTTTAGAGCTGCAAAATAATTTTCACTTTTAGGGCCGATCTGTATTTTCATACAGGTCGGCCTTTTTTTATTAATGACTTTTTGGTCTCAAAAAAAAGATTTAGAGTTAAAGATGTTATATTGCTTGACAATTGCATTATCTGATTTGATTCCTTTATATAGACGGCCGGGATATGACTTTATTGAGGAGAAAAATGGAGCGGAGCCGACGAGACTTCTCGGCTGGTCGGGACAACTTCCGGCGTGATTATTTTGCGTTTATCAGAGATTCGATATATTTCCGGCTTTTTCTACGTTTGATATTCTATTCACGTTTCATTGCTTCAGAACGAGAGGAGTATTTTTCCGAATGGATCATAATCCATGGACTACCGGATTTAGTAGATTTTGTCCAACAGTCATTATGATGAAACAGTCGTAATTTCAAATCGTGGGTGAAGCTGATATAGTATTTATCTTTAGAGTTGGAATAGATGATATAGACAAAGAAATCCACAAGAAGTTTTTAATTATATGAATGCGGGGCCGACGG
>JAFGXZ010000308.1 GCA_016936335.1 Fidelibacterota bacterium | reverse complement strand
ATGCGTATGATTGCGACGGGGCGGAAATATCAAATAATACGGTCAGCGGAGCCCGGGATCACGGATTTT
Organism: Fidelibacterota bacterium; assembly: GCA_016936335.1. GTDB lineage: Bacteria > Fidelibacterota > UBA2242 > UBA2242 > UBA2242 > B118-G9. The sequence goes on along the minus strand of JAFGXZ010000308.1, from coordinate 4,171 downwards.
ATTTACCCTGTTGCATCAACGGCGTTATGAGCGATAATGATTTTTACTATTCAGGAAATGACGGGAATATTTATGGATTTTTTGCACCTGGTGCCGAAAATTTATTGTTCGAGAGGAATACTATTTTAATTGATAATGTAAACGGGGAAGATTGGAGCTGGGCTGCTTTTCGTTATGGTAATAAAAACATCTATATTCGTAATCGTATATCTTTGATCCATACAAATTCCGGAGCTTCTTCGGCCTTTCAATATATTAATAATTCCAGCTTAACCAATAATCACATTGAAATTGCATCCCGAAATAATGACACAGATTGGTCTGCCTTTCATGGTAGTAATAACATCAGCGAGAACGATACACTGATTCTTGGTCAAGACACCAGAGGGTATTACGGCAGCGGCTGGACGATCAAAGGGTCTGTTATCAAATCGCCCGCTTCCAACAGCGGTTACGAGGCGATCTACTGCACCGGCGGAACGCTGGAGGTCTCTGATCTTATCATAGAGAATTGTCATCGGGGTATTTACGGTTCCGGCGCCGGCGGGTCGGTCAGACAATCTTTTATCAAGGTTTATGGCAGTGAATACGGGTTGAAATTTGAGAGTAATTCTAACATGAACCTGTACCAGAACACGATCATCGGCAAGGGAGGCGGAACCGGTATTGCCAGCACTTCCAATGCGACGCTGAAGACCAACAGCAATCTCATTTATGGATTCACCACCGGTATTTCAGCCGAAAGTCCGAACAGTATCCAGACCTCCTTACTGTTTAACAATACCAATTCTTTTCGCGGCGCCGAGCTGCCGGCGCAGGTTGGCCAGGTGGTCACGGTCAATGGCAATGCGACTCCGTCGGATATTTATGGGAATATTTTCATCGATCCGCAGTTTGTCGACGGCGCCAATGGCAACTATCGCTTAATGTTCAATTCTCCCGCTATCAACGCCGGGGATATTGATTCGCTGGATGTGGATGGGACGATTGCGGATATCGGTGCCTTTATCTATAACTTCGGTTTCGTGCCCTGCAATCTGGCTGTGGACAGCACCGGCAACGGTTGGGTGGCATTCTCGTGGGAGATTTCAGAGACTGATTCTTTACAGAGTTTTATTCCTTATTATAAATTATCTTCCTCGTCCAACTGGACGCCAGTGTCGAATGTAACAACAAATTCCACTATGATCAGCGGCTTGACCAATAACGTGAATTACGACTTCTGCGTCGCGGCGGTCTATCCTTCGAAATCGAGCAATCTGTCAAAGCAAGTCACTGCAAAACCGGGTATCGCCATAATGGAAATCTCGCCCAGATGCATTACGATTTTCCAGCAACCGGGTGATATGACGGTGCAGAATATCGCATTTACTAATAATGGCACCAAAGACCTGATCTTTACCTTGACCGGTGTTGTAAACAGTGGGATACTTTCAAATTCTACAGGAGTTGTTACTCCTGGTGCGATGGTTGTTGTTACTGACACATTACGAGGATCCAGCATTGGAGTAAGAACCGGTAATATTTTAGTCACGGTCAATAACTATATCAATCCGCTTGATTCAATCTGTATTCTCCAGGTTGTCGGTACCTACACTTCTTTGAATCCGGTCAAATTTACCCCACCGAGTTCTGTAGAAAATAAGTTTTACATCGTGCTCGAATCCGCCTATATTGACGGCTCGTCTCTCCAGACCGGAGATGAAGTCGGCATCTTTGACGGTGATGAGTGCGTCGGAGCCGGCGGTTTTAATGGCGCTTTCCCGATGGTGATCACCTGCTATGGGGCTGAGAGCGGTGCGCCGGGATTTGCGGCGGGCGACTCGATTATTGTCAAGCTTTACGATGCCAGCCAGGCACGCTATGCGAATGTCACGTCGGTGAATTACTCCTTTGGCAGCGGCTATTTTGTGGACAGTGGATTTGCCAAAGCCAGTCTCCAGGGCTCGGTTTATCAGTCGTTTAACATTCCCCTGATTGCCAACCGCTTCAACCTGATCTCGTCCTATCTCTTTCCGAGGTATCCAAACGCCACCACGCTTTTCAGCACCGTACCCGGATTGAAGATTGCCTATGAGGACAACGGCTCGGCATATATTCCGCAGTACAATATCAATACGATCGGCGACCTGGATATTAGCGAGGGTTATCATCTGTTCGTCGCAGAGACCGACCGCATCCTGACGATTTCCGGATTGACGATTGATCCGCAGAATTTTTCGCTGACCTTAGCCCATAACCGTTTCAATTCGATCGGTTATTTATACTATGAACCAATGGAAGTCACGGCCGTCTTTGCTGAGATTACGGATAATATCTCCATTGTTCAGGATGATGACGGCGGTGTTTGGATTCCGGAATTGAACATCAACACTCTGGGAACGCTGAATCCGGGACAAGGCTATCAGTTGTTTTGTGATGCCGATGATGACATAATTTTCCTTTACCCGGAATATGATCCAATGTTGGCAAAACGATTCGCTGTGGTTCAAAAAAACCAATCTGAACCTAATCATTTTCACTATACCAAAACCGGTTTACCATACAATATTATTATTAATTCAACGACGATGGATGGACAGCAACTGGCTGACGGGGATGAAATCGGGGTTTTCTGGAACGAATTGTGCGTCGGTGCGGTTGTGTATCAGCATGATCAGGCGACTGTACTTTCGTCCTGGAAAGGCGACGATAAGCTGGGGATCATTGGATATAAAGCCGGCGACGGCATCCGATTCAAAGCCTTTAGTCAACGATTCAAACAGGAGTTCGAACTAAGCGCTCAGTTCGCCCGACCAGAGCAGAGTCGCTTTGAGGAGGCTGCTTACGCCGTTGTGAATCTGCAAGGTCGGCCGGGACTGATCCCGGAGCGCTATGCGTTAAAGCAGAACTATCCGAATCCCTTCAACAACCGCACGATCATCCCCTACGATGTTCCACAGGAAGCCGATGTGAGTCTGGTGATTTATGACTTGTTAGGCAAGGAAGTGGTACGTCTGAAAGATCATCATTTCCATCAGCCCGGTAAGTATCGCTTTGAATGGAACGGTCTGGATCGTAACGGGTTGGAACTTAGTTCCGGCGTTTATTTCGTGCGTATGATCAGTTCGGATTATCAGAAAGTTCAGAAATTAGTCTTAATGAAATAACTCATATATTGGATAGATTTCTTTGATAAGCAAATTACACAGAGAGACTAAGGAAACCGTTAAAACGGTTGGAATGCGAAGGTGGGATTTTATATACCCACGAATGAATTCGTGGGTTATACCTATTGTCATTCTATTTTGCCATTTTACAGGGCATGCTCAGACGCATTTTTCACCGATACCGACGACCGGCCTGCCCTACACGATAATCATAACCGACGCGACGCTGAATGATCAGACAGTGGTGAACGGAACTGAATTTGCTGTTTTCGATGATACGCTCTGCGTCGGAGTAGTGGTTTATCAGGACACCTTTCCGGTGCAAATCACCGCCTGGCAGGCTTCACCGGCTTACGGACTGGCTGGATTCACTCCCGGAAATTCCATGCTGTTTAAAATGTACACACAGAATCCGACCAACGAATGGGTTGAGACCGTCGCCAGTACGGACATTGCGACCGGTGATGGCAATTTCGGCTATGGCGCCTACTCCGCACTGGCATTAATGACGACGATGGTAAAAGTCGAAAAAGTGCAAGTCTATCCAGAAAATTTCAATATAAATGCCTATCCAAATCCCTTTAATAATCAGGTGAATTTTAAAATCGCCGGGTTAACGGATGGAGAATTTATTTTTAAAGTCTATTCGATTACCGGTCGGGAGGTATTTTCCACATTTAGCTGGAATACAGGTCAGAACAACCATATTCTTGCCTGGCATGGACAGACGACAGAAGGAAGAGAATTGCCCTCCGGACCATATCTTTATGCTCTGCAGAGTGGGGATTTTCAATATTTTGGTTGGGTGACATTTCAAAAATGAATAAATGGCGGACTATAAAAAGTATATTTGCGGTCTTGTTACTGAGCATGGGGACTTTTGCCGAATCATTTTTCTCACCGGTCACTCCAACCGGTCAGCCATATCATATAGTCGTTTCAAATGTGATTGTCAATGGTTTGCCGGTGCCGGCGGGCGCTGAGCTTGGCGTATTCGATGAGAACCTCTGCGTCGGCAGTAT
>JAFGXZ010000307.1 GCA_016936335.1 Fidelibacterota bacterium | reverse complement strand
GAATCTTCGCCCACTCGTCTTTCAGCGTGACGGTCCGGTTGAAGACCAGACGTTCCCCGGTGGAATCGGGATCGACACAGAAGTAACCCAAGCGCTCGAACTGAAAGCGCAGACCGGGAGCAGCATTTTCAAACAGGGCCGGTTCAATAAAGCATTTATCCAAAACTTTCAGTGAATTGGGATTGATCTGTGCCAGGTAATCATCGCCACCGGGATTTTCCGAATTGAACAAGCGGTCATAGAGACGAAGTTCAGCAGTTTTGGCATGTTTTGCAGAAACCCAATGGATTGTACCTTTAACGCGACGTCCATCAGGCGAATCGCCACCCCGGGTAGCCGGATCATAGTTGCAATGTATTTCAATAATATTACCGTGATTATCCTTTATGACAGCGGTGCAGGTAACAAAATAAGCGTAGCGGAGCCGAACTTCAGTGCCAGGTGCGAGGCGAAAAAATTTCTTTGGCGGATCTTCCATAAAATCGTCAGCCTCGATATAGAGTTCATTTGAGAATGGAACCTTTCGGCTGCCGGCACTTTCATCTTCCGGATTATTAATAGCATCAAGAAATTCTTCCTGATCTTCGGGATAATTATCAATAATAACTTTTAACGGATTAATGACACCCATAAAACGAGTGGCAATTTTATTCAAATGTTCACGAACACTGAATTCAAGCAGGGCAACATCGACAGTGCTATCCCGTTTAGCGACACCGATTCGCTCGGCAAAATTCCAGATTGCTTCAGGAGTATAGCCACGGCGGTGCATTCCGGAAATGGTTGGCATTCGCGGATCGTCCCAGCCATTCACGACTTTTTTCTGAACAAGTTCCAGCAGGCGGCGTTTGCTCATGACCGTATAGCTAAGATTCAGCCGGGCGAATTCAATTTGCTGAGGACGATAGACATCGAGTTGATCCAGAAACCAGTCATAAAGAGGTCGATGATCTTCAAATTCCAACGTACAAAGGGAGTGGGTAATGCCTTCAATGGAATCTTCCAGACCATGCGCCCAGTCGTACATAGGATAGATACACCACTCATCTCCGGTTCGATGGTGGGGAGCATGCAGAATCCGGTACATGATTGGATCGCGCATGTTTAAATTTGGGGAAGCCATATCGATTTTTGCGCGGAGTGTCCTCGTTCCATCGGGAAATTCCCCGATTTTCATACGCTGAAACAGATCCAGATTTTCCTTAATACTGCGCCTGCGATAGGGGCTGTCCGTTCCGGCTTCGGTTAGTGATCCACGGGTATTCCGAATTTCTTCAGCACTCAAATCACAGACATAGGCTTTGCCTATTTTGATTAATTGAACCGCATAATCGTACATTTGCTGAAAATAATCGGATCCGTAAAACAGCCGGTCTTCAAAATCGGCACCTAGCCATTTAACGTCTTCAATGATGGACTGAACGTACTCGTCTTCTTCTTTTATCGGGTTGGTATCATCGAACCGGAGGTTGAACTTTCCGTTATATTTAACGGCTGTTCCGTAATTCAGAATGATGGATTTGGCATGGCCAATATGGAGATAGCCGTTTGGTTCCGGTGGAAAGCGGGTATGTACCCGTTTTTTAAATTTGCCTATGGCATTATCATCTTCGATAATCTGGTGAATAAAATTCAGCGGTTTTGATTCCGGTTGCTCATTTGTATGAGGCACTGTTGCGGGATTCATTGATTTTCCTTTCAAAATATCAAAAGCGAATTTAACATATTTCCTTGAAATATGAATTATAAACCGATGGATTGATGGTGAATTTTTATGTGATGTTTGTCATTCTTGTTTGGTTCAGAAAATTGACAACGGAAAAATGCTTGATTTCGAGTGAAATAATACTGAACTTAACCCGTTAGAAAAATATCAGCAGTTATGACCAGAGGGTAAATAGCACATTAGACATTTGGTTCAGAAATCAACAGAGCAGTTAATGAAAAGGGTTCAGCGACGGTTTCGTTTTTTTATGGTTTGTTTATTTCTCGGCAGCGTTGCGCTGAGGGCTGATGTCAATCTATGGGTAATGTCTTTTGATAATCTCTATTCCGATTCCGAAATAAATTGGCTCAAAGAAGGGTTTGTGGATTTTATCCTGGAACACTATGACAATAATCCCAACGTGCATACTTATAAATCGGAAAAACTGGATGGAACTTTGTCCCTTATCAAGAAAAATGCAAAGTATCAGACATCCCAGAATCTTGTTCTTTCCGGTGCTTTTCAACGGGATAAAGGTGAGTTTATCATCGATCTTCAACTAACCGATCTGAACAGCTGGGAAACGCTTGCTTCAAAACAGGTTCGGGAAAAATCTTCGGATCTGGCAAAGTTAATCATGACCGTAAATGCTGCTCTCGACGAGATCGTTGATCCAAGGGTTGAACAATCTCCGGTTGAACAAAAGGCAATTGTCGCAGAGCCGGTAAGTAAACCCTTTGATGTATCGAAAGATCAGGAATTGGAAAGTGCCCGCGAGATGACCGTCGTCACGAAAAACATTGGTGCAGCACTGGAAAATCTCCTTGAAAACTACTCGGAAAAATCAAAACCTGAGTATAAAAATCCCGAACCATTTCAGAAAAGTGAATTCAGTCAGGATGCATTTACCGGTAAAGTGAAAGACTTTGTTCACGAAACCCATAGTTTTGAGCAGCTGATTAATCGTGTATTGAACGATCCCTATGAAGTCAACATCGGTGAACCGTCAATTCAACGACTGCCGATGAATAATGAAAGTGTGTCATTGTCTTTTCGGGTCGATTATAAAATAAAAATGAATATTCTTAAAGAGAT
>JAFGXZ010000306.1 GCA_016936335.1 Fidelibacterota bacterium | reverse complement strand
TACAAACATTCAGCACGGAAGACATACAAAAATTTTCAAAAGAAATAGAGATTACCAGCCAAATTTTCAAGAATACTGATTCAATTGATGAAATGGAAGATGGGGACTATGCTTATTTCGCTGCCCGTGTGGAAGCCGGCGATGAGAAGGAAATACTGCATATGAACGGGAGCAAAGGAATTAAATGTTTTGAGATGCGGGTAATTGACAGTGATCTGGAGGAAGTGTTGCGGCAAACGGTTTTACGCATTTCGTTCGACGGGGCTTCAGACCCGCAGGTACAATCACCTGTGGGCGACTTTTTCGGGACAGCTCCGGGGATAAATCCGTACCGTTCGTTGCCATTCACGGTCACAAATGACGGCCGGATGATATGCCGTTATTTTATGCCGTTCAATGACTCGGTTTCCATAAAAATTGAAAACCTGAGAGATAAGGAAATAACGGTTGTGGGGAAAGTGGTCACTGAAGAATACGACTGGGATAAAAACCGTTCCATGTATTTCAGGGCCAAATGGAGAGTCAGTCACGATATGAAAGCTTCATATTTGCAGCCCGGTGACATTCCCTATCTGCAAGCGAGCGGGAAAGGTGTATTCGTAGGAGCGGCCGCCCACCTTATGAATCCTTCGGATGTCCCTTCAACTTATGGTAATTGGTGGGGTGAAGGCGATGAGAAAATATTCGTTGATGGCAATCCGTCGCCGGTATTTTTCGGGACAGGCTCGGAAGATTATTTCAATTATGCGTGGTCTTCACCCGATATTTTTTATCATGCCTATTGCGGGCAACCCCGTAACGATGGCCCGGGGACTCGGGGTTTTGTAACCAACTACCGCTGGCATGTTATCGACGACATTCCGTTTAAACAACAGTTCGCATTTTACATGGAACTATTGAGCCACGAGCCGGTTCCGGGTTTCAGTTACGCGAGAATAACTTACCATTACGGTTTCCCGGGAATGCATGACGACAATGTTCGGATATCGAAAGGGGATGTGCGCCTTCCTGAATTGCCCGCAGAGTGGTATCCGCGTGCCGTGAAAGGCTCGGCCAGTTCGCTGTTTTACCAGGCCGAAGATTTGGTGTCCGCAGGGAATAAAAGCATCAGCACTGTTATCGGTCCGATGTGGGCGGGTGGCCGGCTTCTGAAGTGGTTACCAGAACAGGCAGGTGAAAAGCTTGAACTCAGGCTCCCGGTTTTAGAGGATGGCAAATATGTAATCCATATAACAGCCTGCTTGTCAGTAGTTTCAGGACAGATCCATGCAAAGGTAAACGGATCGGATTTTAATCCGAACCACGGAATCATTGATCTGGCAACCGGCAACGGGACCCTGTCGCGGACCTACCGGTCAGAACCGGTTGATTTAACGAAAGGCGCCGCCATTCTGACACTGAAATCGTTACAGGTAAAACCTGTGGGAATTGATTTCATTTGGGTACAGAAAAGTGATTATTGAATTTCAAATTGATAAAGGGCATGGATTTGTTTTCACGAAGGCAATTTATAAAGACAGGAGCCATGGCTTCAACCAGCTCTGTCTTTGCAGGAAATATACTGCTGCCATCCTGCAGCAAAGTTTCGGGGACAAGAAATGGCATTATTCGTGTTGATCCAACCCCGCTTTTTGATATCGCACCTACCCTGTTTATGCAGTTTCTTGAACCACTTGGCACTACCGATCCGGCCATAGAGGCTGCATGGGATTACTGGCGTGATGATTGGCGGGAAGATTTGGTAAAATGCGTTGCCGACCTTTCCCCGGGGATGATACGATGGGGTGGAAATTTTACGCGCTATTACAAATGGAAAGAGGGAATAGGCCCGGCAAATAAGCGTCCCTGGATGCATAATCTTTCCTGGGGAGGAAAAGAGACCAACCGGGTTGGCACCCATGAATTTATTGATTTCTGTCGCCGGGTAGACGCGGAGCCTTTATTGGGTGTCAATTTCATGAGCGATGGCATTGAATATTTCAAAAGGACTACGCACGGGCAGAATCGATATGGAACCCTGGAAGAAGCGCTTGAATGGGTTTCTTACTGCAATGACCCTGATAACCAGGAACGTAAAAAGAACGGTGAAACCGGTCCATTTGATGTAAGATACTGGCAAGTCGGCAATGAAACATCCTATACAGGAAAAGATGGTTTTGGCCTGGATGCAGCAATTATTCACACCCGTGAATTTGCAAAAGCAATGAAACTTCGTGATCCTTCCATCAAGATTATAGGGTGGGGTGATGTCCCGGATGTTTCAAAGTTTAAAGGGAATGAAGATGAAAAAGATAATGAATTTTGGGCATCAAAGATGCTGGGAGAAAATGGTGATCTTCTGGACATGATAGCCATTCACATGATGGGAATCTATCCGGATGATGCCAGGTCGCTGACAGGGTTTGAGTATTTTAAATATCCCGAAGAAGCATGGAATGAGTTGCTGGAACTGGCAAAAATTGCCGACTATCGTTTATCAAAACTGAAAGAAATTTTACAATCAATCGGAAGCGGGGTAAAAATTGCAGTCACCGAGGGGCATCTCTCTTTATCGCCATATAACACAAATACGATATTACTGAACTGGCTTTCGGCGGCCTACCATGCCCGGACGATGAATACTTACCTTCGCCATGCAGACAGGGTTTCCATCTGCACAGGAGCCGACTTTTTCGGAACCCGGTGGACTGTGAATGCGGTTAAACTCCCGGTCCCCGGCGGCGAGTCTTATTTGCTTCCAATCGGTACAATTATGAAACTGTATAAAAGGCATACCGGCAATAAAGGGGTAAAAATATCTGAGTTTCCCGGGGAGTTGGATGTTGCTGCCACCCGGAAAGGGGATCAGCTATTCCTTCATATCCTCAACACACATTTTTCTTCGCCGGTAAAAATTGGTTTACATGTTGATGGATATTCTGTTTCCTCAGCAACTATCTATGAAATTGCGCCAAAAGAAAGACTTGCGTATGTGGATGATGCACATCACGATACTTTTAATCCGGTTGAAAAACAGATTGCTGATCCTTCGGAACTTGTTATACAACCGGCCTCAGTGAATGTTATTGAACTCCATCTGAAAAATTGAAAAATGAAAAAAGTGATTGGTCTTTTCATTCTTACGATGTTGCTGTTTCCCGTTAACAGTAGTTTTGCTGAAAATGAACCTTCAGAGTTAGAGAAATTTCTGATAAAGAAGCATGAATTAACTCTCAGGTTGAAGGTCAAGAATCCCGAGCGGAAAATGTCATTCCGGAACTATAGCGGATGTTTTGCCGAGTGGAAAGAAGAGGCCATGGAAAAATTTGCCGAGCTGATTGCGTATTCCCCGCCGGGGACAAGGAATGTCTCTGAGCTGCGGGCGGTTAAAATCGACGGGATTACCTACCATGCTTTCATCATGCAGGTCAGTGCCGATCTATCCATCCCGGCCTATCTGCTTGAACCTGAAGGAGAAATTAAAGGGGCAGTAATGGCCATTCAGGGTCATGGTTCAGTTGAAAATGTAATCGGGCTCGATGAAGATTACCATCATAAATTTGGTTACGAACTGGCCAAAGAAGGGTATCTTGTTCTTGCACCGATGTTAAGAGGATTTAGCGCTTTAAGTGACCTTTCCGGGCAAACTGAGATTGACAGGCTCGATTAC
>JAFGXZ010000305.1 GCA_016936335.1 Fidelibacterota bacterium | reverse complement strand
CAGCACATTGGCTGCCACACGCCAGCCAAAATAATAAATCCCGGCCAGTGCAATCGGAATAAGCGCATAAAGAACTTTCAGCATCACTTTTTGTTTCAGGAAAGCCGGTTTACGCATAAAATATCCCGTTTGATCTTATGGTTTGTTCGTTCACTTCATATCCGTAATGCAATATAACGAGTATCGGCGTTGCATGCAATATTCAACTCGGATAATTATGCTGATAAACGGGAATCTATCTCGTGGATTCGGGCATTAATCCGGTCATATTCTCGGTGTTCGGATTCCCATTCCTGGACCGCAATTTCCAAATCAAGTTTCAATTCCTGCTGTTGGGTGTACATTTTTTGAAATTCTTCCTGTTTTTCAGGAGAAAATATCTCATTGCCCCTGAACAATTCGTCCAGTTCCCGGATACGATTTTCCATAATAGAAATCTGCTCTTCACTTTTTTTGACTTTCTGTTCTATGCGGGACAATTCTTTTGAAAGTTGCCTTCGTTCCTGACCAAGTTGTTTCGATAAATCCTGATCGCTGGTTACTACCTTTTTAGCGGTTTGTTTAATGCGTGTTTTAATGTCCCTATCCAGGTAATCCTGCTGCTGCCGGGCAATAAAATCATCATAATTTCCAGGGTAGAAAGAATAACCATCAAATCGTAATTCCAGAATGCCCGTGGCCAAATGATTCAAAAAATAACGATTGTGGCTGACAAATATAACCGTTCCGGGAAAAGCCAAAAGCGCCTCCTCCAGGGATTCAATAGCCTCTAGATCCAGGTGATTTGACGGTTCGTCCAATAAAAGAATATTGTGTTGCTCGACCATTAATTTTGCAAAAATCAATCTGGCAGCTTCGCCGCCGCTTAAAATATCGGTCGTTTTATAGATATCATCGGCACTGAATAAAATCTGCCCAAGAATTGATCGGACTGATGTAACTTTTTCACCAGAAGTGTACGCATATAACCAATCGAACACTGTCGTATTTGGTTCAATCAGATCACGATGATTCTGAGCAAAGTAACCCACATCGCTCTCAAATCCCCATTGAATCTTGCCCTCATCAGCTTCTAATACACCGGCAAGAATTTTGATCAACGTCGATTTACCTACTCCATTTGGTCCGATGACCGCAATCCGATCGCCACGGTTGACATTCAAATCAAGATTATTGAGCACAAGCAAATCACCAAAGGTTTTCTTCAGCCCGGAAATTTCCAGGACTTGCTGACCCGATGGCCGCTTTTGACTAAATTTAAATGATGGATGAATTCTGGTAGAACGAGTTATAACGATATCATCCATCCGGTCAATCTGCTTTTTCCGGCTGACCGCCTGGCGGGCTTTGGTGGCTTTCGCCCGAAAACGTTCATAAAATTCCTGAAGTTCCTGGCGCTTTTTTTCAAGGCGTTCAATCTCGATCTGTTTCTGTTCGAAGTCCAACCGCTTGGCTGTCAGGAAAGCGTTATAATTTCCTGGGTATATTTTTATCATCTCATAATCGATATCGATAATATGAGTGGAAATCTGATTCAGGAAATACTGATCGTGGGAAACGACAATGACGATTCCGGAAAATTCTTTCAGGTATTCACCCAGCCAGGCAATCGAGTAGATATCCAGGTGATTATTCGGTTCATCTAAAAGGAGAATATCGGGTTCACTGAACAGGCATTGTCCGATCAAAACCCTCAATTTATAGCCACCCGATAATGTTGACATCGGTTGTTGTAACTGATGCTGGCGTAAACCAAGTCCCTTTAAAAGAATCGCTGCCCGGCCATCGGCATTATAACCATCCACATCAGAAAGTCTGTGCTCCAGCTCGGCCAGTCGGCTGCCCTCATATTCTGAAAGTGTTCTTTTTAATTCAAGTTCTCTTTTCTCATTCAACAACATCCAAAGAGACTCGTTTCCCATGAGAACAACGTCGATAATCGGGATATTCTCGAACTCGAACTGATCCTGTTTCAGCACGCCAAGTCGCATCGTCGAAGGGATTCGGATTTCACCTTCCGATGCCTCCTGTTCACCACTAATCAATTTCAATAGGGTCGTTTTTCCTGATCCGTTGGCACCGACAATCCCATAGCGTTTACCAGGTGCGAGATTAGCGGAAACATTCCGAAAAAGTACTCTGTCACCAAATTGAACGCTAATATTATTCAACTGAACCATGTAAAAACACTCCGGTAATAAACAACGCCCGGATTCTAAGCACTTTCTTACAGATAATCAAGTCTTGTTCAGTTTATTCTGAATATTTTATATTTCTGTAACTTTTTGTGTGCTAAATTATTCTAAGTGAATTAGTTATACGATTTAATATAGCTTTTTGAATGCGTTGACTATTCAGTAAATATATCGTATATTAGGCGGCTTTATTTTAACCGATTTGCTGAAATGGAGGCATATGTCGGCGAAAACATCGAAATCAACATCTGACAGTAACCGGGCGTTGAGTAAATATCTGGAAGAGATCGGCAATTTTGAGCCACTCTCTCCGGAAATGGAAATTGAACTTGCGCAGCGTCTGAAACAGGGCGATCGCGAAGCCTTAAAAAAATTAACCGAAGCCAACCTGCGTTTTGTCGTTAGTGTGGCCAAAGATTACCAGGGTCAAGGTCTGCCTCTGACCGATTTGATAAACGAAGGGAATCTGGGATTGATCAAAGCGGCCGAACGTTTTGATGAAACCCGTGGATTTAAATTCATTTCCTATGCTGTCTGGTGGATTCGTCAATCGATTTTACAAGCGCTGGCCGAGCACTCCCGTATTGTTCGTTTACCGCTGAACCGTGTCGGTACAATTACAAAAATCACCCGCGAAGCCGAGAGCCTGGAACAGCAGTATGAACGGGCACCCAGCCAGGATGAAATCGCCCAGGGACTCGATCTGAAATCAGATGAAGTCTCAGATGCAATTCGGATTTCCCGGAAACATCAATCATTAAATGCTCCTTTTCGCGATGGTGAGAAAAACTCCCTGATCGATGTGATTGAAGACGATGCCCAACCGACTCCCTTTAGCGAGCTGATGCACGAATCCCTGCGTCAGGAGATCCGGGATGCATTAAACACTCTTAAAGAACGTGAACGCGACGTCATTAAAATGTATTTTGGCATCGATCGCGAATACGCATTGACATTAAATGAAATTGGTGAAGAATTTGACCTGACCAGAGAACGGATTCGGCAGATCAAAGAAAATGCAATTCGACGCTTAAGTCATAAATCCCGCAGTAAAAAATTACGATCCTATTTGGGTTAAAAAGGAAGGAGGTGAATTCAAAAATATGGTACAAGTAACAGTTCATAACGGTGAAAACCTGGAAAAAGCCATTCGACGCTTCAAGAAAAAGTTCGAAAAAGCCGGTATTCTGAAAGACGTAAAAAAGAACGCCTACTTCGTTAAACCCAGTGCAGAAAGAAGAATGCGCCGGGCCAAAGCAGCCAAACGGTCGCACCGGATCGACATGCCGTAAGATCATTGATAATTCTTACTATATAAAAAGCCCCTGAAATTCAGGGGCTTTTTCATTTATATCTCAGTAGTGAATTACACAAGCAACCAATTTTTAATTTTTTCTGTAACTATCTCTGGTGTAAATCCGAACTTTTCTTTCAGTATTTTTGCCGGAGCTGATTTTCCAAAGGTCTCGATCCCTAGCTTCAGCAATGGCCCCCGAAATATGTCGCCCCAGCCCGACATACAGGCGGCTTCGATCACCACTACCGGAATATTGTCGGGAAAAATCTGTTTTTGGTAATCCACTGTCTGATTCAGAAACAGTTCTGTCGACGGCATCGAAACAACCCGAACGGATTTTCCTTCAGCAGATACGAGTTGTTTTACGTCAACGGCCAGGCCCACCTCAGAACCACTGGCACATAGAATTATATCCGGAGTCGCTGCGGAATCATCGATAATATACGCACCTTTTTCAACAGCCTCGATATTAAAAGCGCCGAAACGTTTAATCGTCGGAACTCCCTGCCGGGTCAGGATCAACGCAGTCGGACCGGTCTTGTTTTTCAGAGCAGTAATCCAGGCACCAGCGACTTCAGCAGCATCGGCCGGACGAATGACAGTCACATTTGGAATTACCCGCAAGGATGCCAGATGCTCCACCGGTTGATGGGTTGGTCCGTCCTCCCCGAGAAAAATACTGTCATGGGTAAATACATAAATCGCCTGAATTCCCATCAATGCCGCCAGACGAATCGCTGGCCGCATGTAATCTGCAAATTGCATAAAGGTTGCACCGAAGGGAATAATCCCACCGTACAACGTCATGCCGTTGAGAATTGCTCCCATCGCATGTTCCCGAATCCCGAAATGCAGATTACGACCATCATATTGGCCAGCCTGGATCGATTTGAATGCTTTCAGATAGGTGTTCGTTGAGGGAGCTAGATCCGCCGACCCTCCAATAAACATTGGCAAATAATCGGCGATCTTCTGCATGACTGCACCGGATAATTTTCGGGTTGCCGCAGAATCCGCAGGAACAGACTGATTGAGGTCAACACCGAGTTTCTCAATTTGACCGGCGATCCAAATCGGATTAAGTTGCTGAAATAAATCCGGCGATTCATTTTTCGCGGTTTTAAATTTTTTCATCCAGATATCGTAGTCAATTTGTAACTCTTTTACCCGTTTCTGTAAAAATGCCGACACTTCAGCAGGAATATAAAAAGTTCTATCACCCGGCCAGCCAAGATTTTCTTTAGCAGCTTTGAGTTCATCCGCGCCTAGTGGTGAACCGTGTACGCCAGCCGTATCAACCTTATTCGGGGCTCCAAATCCGATATGGGTCCGGGCCTTGATCAATGTCGGTTTTTGCGTTTCGGCCATTCCGGTCTCGATTGCATGCGCTATTTCAGCATGATTATGACCGTCAATTTCAATAACCTGCCAGCCATATGCATCAAAGCGTTTTGTGACAGATTCGGAAAAAGCAAGGTTTGTTGATCCTTCGATTGAAATATGGTTATCATCATAAATGTAGACGATATTGCCAAGTTCCAGGTGGCCGGCCAGGGAAGCCGCTTCCGAGGCGACACCCTCCATTAAATCGCCATCACTGACAATTCCGAAAATCCGTTGAGATTTAAAAAGTGTTTCACCGAATTTAGTCGCCGTGATTTTCGCTGCCAATGCCATTCCGATACCCATGGCAAATCCCTGCCCCAGCGGACCGGTAGTTGTTTCAATACCAGGTGCTTCGCCATATTCCGGGTGTCCGGCTGTCCGGGAACCCCATTGACGGAAACTTTTCAGATCGTCCAACGTCATATCGTACCCGTACAGGTGTAATAATGAATACAGTAGCATCGATCCGTGGCCGGCAGACAGGACAAACCGGTCCCGGCCAATCCAGTCAGGTTTTAAAGGATTAAAACGTAAATAATTTGTCCATAAAACATAAGCGCAATCTGCCATTCCCATCGGCATACCGGGATGACCGGAATTGGCTTTCTCAACTCCGTCTGCAGATAAAAAACGGATTGTATTGGCAATTTTATTTCCAATGTCAGTGTTCTTAATAGCAGTCATAATATTTTCCTTCTATTAGCCCATTCATTCTTTACTTTCTTTCAAAATAAATCCATGTTCCGCACCAATCTCATTCAATATCGTGAACACTTTACCCTGAAGAGATACAGTATCTTTATTTTTCTCCATGGCCTCGTATTCTTTTTCGCCGGCAACAAAAATCCTGGCCTGACCATCGGCTTTTGTCGCGTTTTTCAACATTTGAATATAGTAATCCATGTTATTGTGCAACTCATCCAATCCCATAAACGCTTCCGGATTGATCACACTCAGGAAATGGCATACTTCTGCCGGAGCCCCTTTTTTCCCATAAACATCTGTTCCGACAGTACCTGAAGAGAGCACTCCGGTTAAAATGTCAACCACAGCACTGAGTCCATAACCCTTATAGCCACTGGTTAATTCCGTACCACCACCAAGTGGCAGTAATCCGCCGCCTTTTCGGGCAATTAAATTATTAAGCACCATTGTGGCATCAATCGATGGATTTCCCGTTTCATCACAGGCCCATGAATCCGGAATGGCTGTACCATTTCTTGAATAGACTTCCAGTTTTCCGCGCGGTACAGTAGAAGTTGCCATGTCCAGCAAAAAGGGTCGTTCATTCTTAGCCGGAAAACCGATGGATATCGGATTCGTGCCAACGACGGCATCTTTTCCAAATGTCGGTACAACAAGGGGCGCCGAATTGGTCAGTGAAATTCCGATCATATTTTCTTCAAGAGCCATAAGCGTATAATAGCCGGCAATTCCGTAATGATTTGAGTTTCGGATTGATGCAAAACACATAAAATGTTCTCTGGCTTTTTCGATACACTTCCTCATAGTGTGATAAGCAATGGGTTGTCCCATCCCCCCATTACCGTCAATTACCAGGGATACCGGTGTTTCCCGAATGATTGTCAAACTGCATTCCGGTTTGATGATCCCGGATTTAATCCCATCGACATACCGTTTCAGGCGGGCGACACCATGAGATTCTATATTTCGGCGATCCGCAGAAATTAATACGTCGGCTGTTATCTCGGCATTTTCATGCGATAAACCGGTATTTTTCAGAATATCAACGACAAAGGTTTTTAATTCGACATTTTTAACCGTAATTTGTTTTTTCATATCCATTTCCCAAAATAATAACAGATTTTTAGAATAGTAAAGATAAGTTTTGAGTTGGAAATGATCAAGGTCTTAGCAGCCATATCAGATACGTGGCCGGAACCCTTCACCGATGACTTCGTGGACATTCGCAATGATTACAAAGGCTTCAGGATCGATCTGCTGTATTATCTGTCGCAATGTCACTACTTCTTTACGAGTCACAACGGTAAACAATATATTACGCCCTTTCCTGGTATAAAAACCATTCCCGAATATTTCTGTACCGCCTCGTCCCATTTCCTGGGTGATTGCTTCGATAATTGCATCCTGTTTCTCGGTAATAATATAGAAGGAACGCGCATAATCGAAACCATCCAGAATAACATCCAGCACCTTACTGGAAAAGTACAAGCTAATAAAACCGTATAGTGCCAGATTTACATCATGAAACGCAAAACCTGCAAAACTGATAATAAAGAAATCGACAAAAAGAATCGACGTGCCGATCGTCATATTGGAATATTTATGAATAATCTGTCCAATAATATCCGAGCCACCGGTT
>JAFGXZ010000304.1 GCA_016936335.1 Fidelibacterota bacterium | reverse complement strand
TATAATATTATGTCTGAATGTGTCTTCGTTTCTGACTTGCATGGTCATCGTGATCGGTACCAGAAACTGGTTAGATGGATTCAGGATAAGAAACCCGCAGCTGTTTTTATTGGCGGCGATATTCTCCCCGGCGGATCGATCCTGAATACACATCCCAATTCGATATTCAATGATTTTATCAAGCAATATCTTTTTCCTGAATTTTGTCAATTGAAAGCAAATCTCCTCGAAGCATATCCACAAGTCTTTATTATCATGGGAAATGACGATCCACGGATTGAAGAGGACAAACTGATACTTGGCGACACAGAGGGTTTATGGCATTACATTCATAACCGGCATATCCAATGGGGAAAATATACTGTTTTTGGATATTCTTACGTGCCACCAACTCCTTTTTTATTAAAGGATTGGGAGCGCTATGATGTATCCCGTTTTGTGGATGTCGGCGCTGTTTCACCGGAAGCCGGATATTTTACAGTCCCTGTTAAAGAATCCGATAAACGCTGGTCAACCATTGAAAAAGATTTAGAGGCATTAACATCCGATCATGATATATCGAAGGCAATATATCTGTTTCATGCACCACCGTATCATACCAATCTCGATCGTGCTGATCTTGATAATAAAATGATAGACTATGCCCCTTTGGATGTTCATATTGGCAGTATTGCGATCCAACGGTTTATAAAAAACCGGCAACCGCTGATCACCTTACACGGACATGTTCACGAAAGCAGTCGTATAACAGGACAATGGCGTGATCAAATCGACAGTACTTTTCTATATTCAGCAGCTTATGACGGACATGAGTTGGCAATTATCTGCTTCGATCCTGACCATCCGGAATTGGCATATCGTGAGTTGATATAAATTTTATTCCTTCGTATTCAGGCACGGCAAATAATAAATACTACAAACTTTTTGCACTTTTCATCGGCAATTGTCGGGCGGCATCAGTAACGGCCCCGATTTTAATTGCAAAACTGGTTTTCCTGGCAATATCCTCATCGGTCACCAGATGAATATCCAGAATTTCATCCAGTTTATACCCGGTCCGGAGATAGTTCAATTCACACAAACAGAGATTCCAACCTTCCAACCATGTCATTAATACGTTTTTCTGCTTCGCTGTTCCGGTGAAGTGAATCAACAAATCAATATCGCTACCGGGTCCGGCTGTGGCATTTTTCGTACTTCCAAACACATAAAACGCTTTGACACCGAATCGCTCCGAATCAAGATTCGCAGCAATTCGACCTGACATCTGCAACCGCCAACGCCAGTAATCATCGCTTGGTTGTATAATAGAAATACTAGGTCGGATCGAGACTTCTTTTTGTAAGCTGGGTCTCGCAAGAATCGCAACAGCTTCATCCAGATCGGCATTCATCAGCAACTTTAGCACCAAACCATCAGTCACCGCCGGAATATCTATGACTCGAATAACATCGGATAAATAATCGAATTCCGGCAAGATTTTGTCCAAAATATTCGGGCTGGTGTTTAGAAAATGATCGTTAAAATTGGTGCCTTCATCGTCGGGGTAAAGCGGTAAATAACGGATTGAAGCTTCCACCAGGTCTTGAAAAAAGTGAGTCCCGAAGGACAGGTCCGGCAAATAATTACCCTTTTTCCGGGCGATTTCAATCAGAGCAGCTGTATTATTAATGTCTGAATAAGTCACGCTCACACCGAGTTTTATATCTCCGCGACTGCCCCAGCGCCCCGGCCCCATAAGAATAAACTGACGCTTTGGTAACAGATTATTTAAATTGCTGATGACCTCACCAATGGTACTCAGTTTTTCCTTGCTGTCGATTTCAGCATATTTTTCAGGAACAACATAAACCAGGTGGGTTATATCAGGAACCTGCCCATTGGACACATACCGGTTAGCGGAAAAGATAATATCCTTTTCAGGAATATCTTTCGGAATTGGCGAGGCAACAATATCATGGGAATAACACTGTGGTCGGCATTGTAAAAGATACAGGAATTCTCCGTCACTGGCAAATTCGATATCCACGGGAGTACCAAGTTTTTCTTCCAGTATATTTAAAACAGTTCGAATCAATTTCACAAAGGGGGTTTTTTCAATAAGGCCTTCAAATGTGATTAGGATATCTTCCTGGTCCAAATTATAATTCAAACCAAAGGGTTGCTCAATGTGATCGCCTTTCAGAAATGATATTACTTTTGATACATTGGGATATTCCCGGCCAAATTCCCGAATTAAATGGATGGCATCGATAGTCTCAAAACTGTTGGTTTCCAAGTTGATTACATCCATTTTTTGTGGCGAGTAACGCACCATTTCATCAACACTCACATTAACACGCAACTTTGGTTGCCCCGGTGCGACCAAAATCGGAAAATCACTGCTGAGGCGGTCAACGGCCCTGGTTCCCAGACCCGGAACCAGACGGATTAACCCGTCGTCCCGTTTAATTCGCGGCGACCAGCGAAATTCATTATTACTGAAGGCCACACCGGCGTAGGGCGTCAGAAAATATTTTCCAACTTTTTTCCCGACGACTTCTTCAATCATAATTCCCATCTCTTCATGAAAATCCAGTAATCCACGTTCAGCCCGGTATTCAATCGGATCGGGACTAAAGGTCGAGGCGTACACTTCGGATATGGCATCGATCAGAGCTTCCAACCGTTCTTCCCGGCTGCCCTGGTTGGCCAGAAACAGGCTTTTATATTTTCCGGAAAAGGCTGAACCGGAACGGTCTTCTAACAGGCTGGAACTGCGCACAATTAAGGGTGAATCTTTGAAATCATCCAGAGCCATACCGAGTGATTTTACAATTTCCGGCGGAAAACTGGCATTTTTCAGGACCTGAATAATGTGAGGATATTCCTGACGGATCTGGTCAATTTCCTTATACTTCTGCTCGATTACCTCTTCAAGATTGTTATAATGCAGATAATTGATCAAAACGTCAGAACTAATGTACCAGGTCTTCGGGATTTTCACCTGGTCCAGGATTTCGTATTCACCCAACGCCCTTTTGAGTATCTGGGAAGCCAGAAACAGGCCGGCGCTCTTACCACCGAGTTTTCCATGACTGTCGGGCGTATAGATAATTCGCGTTAATAATTCATGAAAATCCTCAATGTCGACAAAGTTTTTCGCTTTATTAATATAATCCAGTTGATCGGTAAAAAATCGTCGTATCAACGATACATTGAGCGTTTTTCTCGTGGATTCTGAAAGTTGAATACCCTCTTGGGCCAGGTGATAAAAACGGGCCAGCGCATCCGCGATTTCCGAAAGCGGATTGCCCTGCGTTTCAAGCGCTCGCACAAGAAAACTGGATTTATCTTCCTGAAGCCATTTTTGAATGCATATCAGGATTTCGTTGCCGCTAAGCCGATCCGCGGCAATTTTAAAAGTTTTATCACTTACCTGAAGAATATTACTGATCGATGCTTTCTGTAATGGTCTGTTGACATCGTCTATATACACAGATTCGTCACTGATAGGTGCTTTGTCAAAGTATTTCAGCATATGCTTGGCCTCTTCAACACCGTTCCAGCAGAGGTAATTCATCATTCGTCGGGAAAAGCGGATGTATAATTTCTGATCCGAACGGCGTAAAAAATCCAGAATGACCGTCCAGTCGGATTTATCCTTGTTTTGCAGAATTCGCCCGTTTTTATCTAAATCCTTAAACAGATCACGTAATTTATTGTGAAGGAGATAATGTCCAAGCCGATCCGCGATCGTATTGATCAGGCGGCGTTCTTCTTTAAGGAAGGGTCCTTCATCGGCGGTTGGTCGAAAATCGGAATAATATACTTCCACAAATCCAGCCGATTTATCCTGGATGATAATATCTGCCCGCTGAACCCAACGCGTCTTTTTAAAACCCTTTGAGACGTATTCCTGTCCTTCAAAATCAATCCGGGCGACACAGATATCCGGGTATTGCCAGCCCGGTGGAATCGCTTCCGCGACTTTCTGAAATACATCCGCTAACGAATATTCTGTCTTACTTAAAAGTTCTTCAATGGTATAGATGCAATTCAATTCTTTGACCCGTTCGTTTAAAATATCATGAAGTTTTTCAACGGATTCTTCATTTAATACCATTTTTGGATTACTCCTCTGCTAGTACGTCCATCGACTTTTACACAAATCGGATGTTTTAATTTTACATGACGCACAAATTGTTTATCCTTCGATATTTGCTGCCGGCTCAACCAATTCCAATCGATTTTATATTTGCCCGAATGATGCACCGAAAAATAACTGACCTGAAAACTATTAATATTATGAAAAAAATGGGTTCCCTGGCTCAAATCCACATTTATTTCGGGTAAGGTAGATTCCACAATTACTTTTGCGCCTGAAATCTGTCCCCATTCCACGGGTATTCCCAGCCAGGGATCCCGACTGCCCCATCGGCCAAATCCAATCAACAGGTAATGTTTTCCGGCATTTCGCAATTCCGAATTGATCTGCTCAAGTTCTTTTACAATGTCTCTGGCGGATTCTTTCCTGAACTGATCCGGTTTGACATACACAATATCCAATATTGTGGAGTCAACGCCATTACCCATTACTGTTTCTGACGCTAACAGAACATTGTCCCCGGACATCTCACATTGAAATAAATCCACCTCCTCCGAAGACACAACCATTGGCCGGACCTGGAGAAAACCAAAGGAGACAGAATTTTTATTTTCCGGATCGACACTTAGCGCAAATTCCATCTCTATTGGGGTTCCGACCTCCTGCTGAGAGACCTGCATTAACGATACGACAAGGTCATTTAGCGGCAATTCATTCATCTGCAGAATTGGAGCAAACGTCAGAACCCTGGGAAAGTTTCCATATGTTCCCGGATAAAGACGATCTGAGCGATAGTCATAACTGGATGCCAGTAGATTCAGGACACCATCATTGTCTGCTTCGGCAAGATTAGATTTAATGAGGTATTCCGTTTCCCGTACCGGATCGTAATCGCTGATATGCCCCATATTGACTGCCCAGAAGCTGTTCTGGGAATTCTTCATTAAATCATTTATCGAATTAAACGGAGGATTTGCATTGGGATACGCCGGTGAATAATTCCAGGACATACCCTCATCAACGATCGTTCGACCAAGCCCCAGGGCCAACTCAACAATTCCCTCGACAGGACTGGCATGTCCGAGTGGATAATAATTGTACGACCGGGCAACACCAGAGATATTCGGATAGTAGCGGATGCCATGTCGCCGGCCGACTACTTCCTGGACGATCACTGCCATTTTTTCATCACTAATCGAACGGCTGACGGCATTAAAATAATTTTTCGCTTTTTTAAAATATGTCGATGCATATACGAACTTGATTGCCTCAATCAATTTATTAAACCTGGAAACAGTGTCCAGTTGATTGTTGGCAATCATTTTTGTTGCGTAAATTCCGGCAAAAGGCTCGTAGATAGCGTCTTCGAGCATACTGGAAGATCGGATCGCCAAAGGTGTATGAACATTTGCAATCATCGACCATAAATCACCGACCATTTCCGAGGGAAGATGGGCTTTTTGGAAAGCATGGGCGATACGGGTATCCTGCGAATCGGACAAGGCAATCTCGTATAGATCATTCGCTGCCATAAATTCATCAAAAATATCTGTACATAATACGACCATTTTAGGGACTGTTATCTGGATATCCGGAAAAGCGTCACGATCAAATTTTTCAAGGATAACACTTTGAATAAAAACCAGACCGTTCGCCTTTCCACCAAATTGACCATTTCCGATACAGGTAATGCTGTCCTTTGAGCCAAGCAGCTCTCTTTTATATTTTGGAATATTATGGGGTTCGTTTACTTTTGTCACACTGAATTATCTATTATTTCTAATTTATAAGTAAATACTTAATTCCGCTAATTCCAAAAGATTTGTTCTAAAAAAGAACAAGCTCCCTTTATACAAGAGAGCTTGCCCTGAATCAAGAGGTAATCGGTTTTCTTATTAAATCCAGCCGCGCAGTCGGCATGCGTGTGCTACCCGGTTTACCGAGATTACATACGCTGCATCGCGCATATAGAGTTTTTCCTTCTTGGCCATATCACTGACAGCGATAAATGCAGACGTCATTTTGGCATCGAGATTACCCAGCACAACATCCTTTTCCCAGTAATGGTTCATATTGCTCTGTACCTGTTCAAAATAACTGCAGGTCACACCGCCGGCGTTGGCCAGAAAATCGGGAATCATAAATATTCCACGCTTTTCAATGACTTTATCCGCTGCGGGAGTTGTCGGCCCATTGGCACCTTCAGCGATAATCCGAACCTTTTTACTGATTTTCTCGACATTATCCTGAGTAATCTGGTTTTCAATTGCTGCCGGAATCAAAATATCAACATCCTGTTCAATCCACGCATCACCCGGCAATATCTCGTAACCGAGATCTTTGGCTTTTTTCTTATCAATGCCACCAAAATGGTCGGTTATTTTCTGAAGTTCAGTTAATTTAACACCGCCTTTATTCCGGAAAGTGTAGGAGGTCTGGTCACCCTGATCCCAACAGGATACACAAATGACTTTGCCACCCAACTGCGTGTAGAGTTCAATCGCATACTGAGCCACATTACCAAAGCCTTGAACACTGGCAATTGTATCTTCCGGTTTAATATCCATCTCTTTCAAGGCTTCACGGAGAGTAAATACAACTCCGTAGCCGGTAGCTTCAGTTCTTCCCAGGGATCCTCCCTGCCCGACCGGTTTTCCGGTAATGACTCCCGGGTATTTTCCACCGGAGATCACTTCGTATTCATCCATCATCCAGAGCATATGCTGGGCACTTGTCATGACATCCGGTGCCGGTACATCGTTTACGGGACCAATATCCCGTGCAATCTGCCGAATCCAACCGCGACAAATCAATTCCTGTTCACGCATACTCAGATTGTGAGGATCGCAAATGACGCCGCCCTTGCTTCCTCCCAGAGGAATATCCACAACCGCACACTTCCAGGTCATCCACATCGCCAATGCTCGAACCGTGTCAATGGTTTCCTGTGGATGGAATCGGATACCACCTTTACCAGGTCCGCGAGCATCATTGTGTTGTACACGGAAACCGCGAAATACTTTGTATGTGCCATCATCCATCCTGACAGGTATATTGAAGTGATATTCACGCATAGGATTACGTAAAATATCCCTTGAAGCCTGTTCAAGTTCAAGAATGTCCGCAACCTTGTCAAATTGCGTCTGTGCCATTTCGAAAGCATTAAATGATTTTTCAGCCATAACTCAAGCCCTCTCTAAATAAAAATCGCATCTAAAACTTAAACTATTTAAGCACTTTAGATGCAATCGGATTAAAATATGTCTAAATGAATCAATCATAAACATGAAACCGACAAAATCCATAATAAATCTGCCGTATATGATAACAACAGCATTTATAACACCTTAGATACATTATATTTCCCATATTTTCACCACGTTTCTAATTTACAAAACTAAAATCTCAACCTCAATAAAAATCCTTAAATAATTAAACCGATTTTAATTATTTTCAGATTTTGACCGCTTACTATTAGCAATAATATAAATCCCAAAACCAATCAGTAGTCCAGGAAGCAGGTATTTCCAACTAAATCTGAAAATATCCCGAAAGATCTGATCAAGGTACCAGCAATCCCTGATTAACAAAACTGCTCCTATAAATACTAAGAACAGGCCAATCAGTATCTGCGGTGTGTTTCCTATCTTCAACTGCACTTGATTAATCTCTTCTGAATTCATCGCTGAAACCTGGGATTCAATACTCTCGGGGATGATTATCCAGGCAATAATATACCCAAGCAAACCGGC
>JAFGXZ010000303.1 GCA_016936335.1 Fidelibacterota bacterium | reverse complement strand
GTACCGGTTGTGGTTGATCTGCAGCTGTTCAGCTGGCAACTGACCGGACACGACTGGGGCCGCTGGCCAACTGCAAAAGAGGCCGATTTGATGACCTGGCTGGCCATTATAGCCGGTGTTGACGGCTATCTGTACTATACGTATTACGACAGACTTGCTGACCCGTTTCAGTCACTGTCCTTCTCGCAACCAAAATTATGGAACGCCGTAAAAAAAACCGCTGCCATGGTCAATGAAATCAAGACTGAATTACTGGAGTATGACCGCTTCTATACCGACAATCCACTGCCCTACCGGTACTATTCCGTCTGGAACACCGAAGCATTTGCCATGGTTATTGCTATAAATACATCCGCTGAGGACAGCCTTTTTATTCAGATCCCGCTTGATATTCCTTATTCATCACCACAATTAATTTTTAACGATATTCCCGGGACATTGCTTTTTACAGATCAGCATTTAGAAGGATGGCTGGCTCCAACGAGTGCACAGTTTTACAGAGTAATGTCTGCATCCACAGTCAATCACGATGGACTATTTCCCCACCAAATGAGTTTTGAAATATTTCCCAATCCGACCAACAGTCAGGTTCGGTTATCGATCGATGTACCTTTAGAAGAAAAAATCACTGTTAAAATCTATTCGGTTCAGGGACGACTGGTGGAGTCGTTTTTCACAACTGTCCAGCCTGGACATAAAAATCAAATAACGTTTTCAGTCGCTCGCCTGCCAGCCGGAATATACTTGGCGCAGCTGGCATCCGGAGATCAGGTGATTACAAGAAAATGGACACATCTTCCCTGATATAACGAATCCTGAGATAATAAACCGAATTATTTTTTCGCAGTCAATCGGGGAATCAGAACCGGTGTATTTTTCTTATAAGCTTCATAATCTTTCTGACCGCCCCACTTTTCGTTCGCCCGTTTTTCCAGCAACGGAACACCGCTGATTCTGGTCAACAACAGGGCAACAAATACCGGAGAGACCAGGGTCGCCTACTGCCAGCCCTGCAGAACCGGAACCGCAATGATCGCCACACCAACCCAGAGAGTTATCTCACCGAAATAATTGGGATGACGCGACCGTGACCATAAACCGGACTGAATGAATTTGCCGTGATTGGCAGGATCTTCCCGGAAACGATTTTTCTGGCGGTCAGCGACAACCTCGAAGGAAAATCCAAGAACCCATATGACGAAACCAATCAGTGCAATAATTCCCAATTCTTTTTGGTGAGATGAGGTAATCACCGCCCAGGCGGCCGCAGCAGTAAAACTGACCCATAATCCCTGGAGAAGCCAGTTATTCAGGAACCGTGGGAACGATGGTTTGATATCATCGAATCGGCCATCCTTGCCGGCTTTGTGGATTCTCAGAAATAAAAAACTGCCCAGACGCATGGCCCAGATCAGAACCAGGATCAGCAACAACCAGGACCGCAGATCATTTTTCTGATTAAAAATAACGGTCAATGTGGTCACACTGACATAAGTAATACTGCCGGTAATATCATAAAATTTTTCAGTCTGAAACAGGTAGGCCGGAATAAAGGCAAGAATCTGAATTAAAAATGCCAGGCTCACCGAAAAGGCAAACAGAGGCATCCCGAAAAACGATGTCATGCTATGATCACTTCCGGCCATTGCAATTCCAAATCCGATCAATAAAACAATCGGTATAGATATCCATGCTGTTATATCTGATTTTTTCAAAGTGTAAATCCTGACTTTTTAATAATGGATATTTACCAAAACTAACGGTTACAATCAAGCTGAAACGAAGCCCGTAACTAATTACTGCAATTGAATGCTGATAATATCGATAAAAGATCATAAAGCCGGTGACTAAGCCGGCTTTATGAATCTGTATGTAAGCGATTATCAGATATTCAGCATATGACTGACTTTGATCATCAGGACATTATCGCCATCGGTATTGAACAGGGTTCGGGTATCCCGGCTAAAGCCAAAGGGCTGGAATTCTTCATAATCCGTAAACCCCTGGGACCATACCAGAAAAAGTGCTGATCCGGTCATATACTCCCAGCGCAAAACCAGGTTTGATCGAAATTGTTTATAGTTAAAATCAATATTCCCGGAAAAGGAGTAATCGATTATACCGTCAAGATCTCGATCAACTTTATATTCACTATCGTCATTGTTATAAGATATCCGACCGTCAAATTTTTCAAATCGTTTATTAAAGTCTTTAGCGTAAGAATTATCGACCCGCATCAGGTCAAAATAATCTCCGGCAGTCAGAAAGGGTTGGGCATAATATTGCAGTGACAATGTCGGTGTCAGTGTTAAATCTGTCCGTAACACAATATTTACCGTTTTCTGGTCCAGTGCAGACCAGATGTATTGATCAGCACCGTTATCATCTTCAGCGATTCCTATCCAGGCAAAAGTATCTTTAAACCTGTTATAACTCAAAGACCCACTGAATTGAATATTCTGGTGAGGCCGCCAGATGACTTCGGGTTCAACTTCCCACCCGATGACATTATCCTTGTTATGAAAATAAAACCCAAATACCTTCAGTTCGACCTTTTTTCGGCCATCAGATTCGATATATCCCCAGTAATTCCAGTTTCCATTTGTCCGTAACAGGGGACCACCCCGGTTTAATGACGGCTCCAGGCCACCCCAGTTATGATTGATTCCGAAACCATTACTCCAACCATTGTTATAATTAAAATGCATATTGACATTACCGCCGATATTTCTTTGGGTTCCGTTAAATGTCCAGTTCGCCCATTGATTTAAATTGATAGAGATTGAGCGAAAGTGTTTCATGCCTTCCCATTTACGGTACTGAATCCAGGTAAAATGGTTGATATTGTCTACCTGTCTCAGAAAACCCATATCGTTGACCTCGAAGCCCGGGCTGAATGCCGTTCCCCCGGTAGCCGCACGAATATTGCCTGTATTTTTCGTAAATATTGCTTTGACTCCATATCCTCCTAAGGATGTTCGTTGCGGATCATATTCCAGATTGTATTTACTACTTCGATCCACCCGGTTAAAATACCGGGATGATGCAGTTTGAGTATATTGCAAGGCAGTGGTATCACCCTGCACAAAACTGTATGCGAACGCACCCTGAAAACCATATTTACGATCCAGAAATTCATGATCAATATCGATGCCACCGGTATATGCTGCATCATGCAGATAATCAATTCCTGTATTATCAAGTTTCCGGTTTACTGCGGTAAATATTCCGCCGATGCTGGTTTGACCATTGTTATAATCTTTTTGAATCCGGGAAAGCCAGTAATTCGACATCGGTTCAATAACAGCAACATTCCGGCTTTCATCCTCATAAAATACAATTCCGGTTTCTTCGTCAGTCACTGCTTCCATGACTCCTATCGAAAATCCGTTTATCGTTTTTCCGGTCAATTTTGCAGCGCCAAGTATGTTGACACGATCCGGATTATCATAGGTTAGAACACTTTTATTGTCATCTGCGGGAACCCAGCCCTGGGGACTTCGTCCGATTCTCCGTGAATAAAATAAGTTATTGAACTGGGCGTCTCCATCACCAAATCCCAGACTAAAATTCAGAATATTGCCACCTTCCAGAAAAAACGGACGGTTCTCACTGAAATATGTCTCGAATTCCGTCAGATTGAAATCGGCCGGATCCGCCTCAACCTGGCCAAAATCGGGATTAATCGTCGCGTTGAATGTCAGTCCTTTCGGGGTTGTGCAGCGTATTTCCGCTCCAATATTTGAAAATAAATCGTAATTATTATCATGAACCGGATTGACCAAATTCTCCG
>JAFGXZ010000037.1 GCA_016936335.1 Fidelibacterota bacterium | reverse complement strand
ACATTAATAGCGAAACACTTTTAGTATTATTGAGAACACTTTCCAGGCAGGCCATTGATAATGCCTGGGCAAAATCGCTGAGTGAAGCACTCACCGGGCCGGTTGCACGGGGTGATCAGAAAACAATTGAAAAGCATTTAAATCAATTGACAAATACTCCGGAATTAAAAAAACTATACAAACAGTATGTTGCCCTGACCCGGCATCTGCTGAAAAATGAATTGGAAAAGAGATGAAAAAAATAGTTTTTATCGTCTTGTTTTTTCTTGGGATTTGGACTCTTCAGGCTCAGGAACACAAGTTGTTCTGGGATGGCTATGACTGGCGGAAAGTGGATCATGTCTGTCGGGAATATCCGGAGTATAAATACTGGATAAAAAGCGCTTATCTCAGCGGACTGTTTGACACAAAACTATTTTACCAGTTGATGTTCCGGAATGCCGGATCGATCTGCAGCGATTCAGTGTTCAGTGATTTGCTGGAGCCGGATAACATTCGTTCACTGATTGCTGGACTCGATGGTTTTTATGAAGACAATATGATTCGCTATATTCCCATTCCAAATGCTCTAATTGCCACAATTATGATGCAGCAGAATTATCCGCAGGTCGAGATCGACACTTATTTACAGCAAAGCCGGAATTGGATAAATGAATTAATGGATGATATGATTAAAAAGTGATCAGTCGTCTTTTGGGATAATCTCGCCGCAGCTCGGGCAGACCATATACACACTTTGTTCACCAAAAAACCGCAGGTGCGTAATCCGGTATTGGTCATTTCCCGACATATTCGGACGCTGGGTAAGGACAATGCTGCGGGACTTGGTTTCGCCGGGACGCATGGGTACGTCATGGATCATCTGGACCTGGACTTGTTTTTTTTCAACGACCCGGTGAGAGTTATCATAAATATCAACATAACCGGCAACTTCGCTGACTTCTCGGCTGGAGGAGTTGTATATTTCTATGGTAATCCGGATCATATTATTATCAATCTGCTGGACAATCAGATCGCTGACTTCGACGGTTTCCTGGGCTGAAATACCGGTAAAAAGCAGTACAATTATAATTGGAATTAGTAGTCTTTTCATAATAGCCTCTTTACTTAGCAAGAATATATAGGAAATAGGTTTAATTTGCAAGTCCAGGCTTTTACTTGATTGCAAACCCTTTCCTTCATAACTTTGACAATATTTTTTAGCCCGAACAGGAGTCCGTATATGATTGAAAAAGCCTTTAAATTTTTACAATCCCGGGACACCATTACCCTATCCAGTCAGCCGGTCGAAAAAATAAACCGTTCCCGTCGGCTTGTTTTGGATTTTATCGGGCAGGGAAAAACCATTTACGGGATAAATACGGGCTTTGGCAAACTGGCGTCCGTTAAAATTGAACCACAGGAATTGGCTGAACTACAGGTTAATCTATTGCATAGTCACGCCTGTGCAGTCGGTGAACCGATTGACTCAGATATTATTGCACTGATGATGTGGCTAAAAATTCAAAATTTATCCCAGGGTTATAGCGGTTGCTCGTTGGAAGTTATTGAGAAATTACTTGAACTACTGAATAAAAATATTCTTCCCGTGGTTCCCCGGCGCGGTTCTGTGGGAGCCAGTGGCGATCTGGCACCGCTGGCGCATATGTGTTTACCGCTGATTGGTGAAGGCGAAGTCAAGTACCAGGGAGAAATTCAGGAGGCGGAAGATCTGGTTCGGGCGGGTGTCTACAAATCGGTGACTCTTGGACCGAAAGACGGTCTGTCACTGATTAATGGCACTCAATATTCGACGGCTCTGCTACTGTATGCGCTGTTTCATGTTCGCAAATTATTTCAGTTGGCAGAACTGGCGGCGGCGATGAGCGTGGAGGCGGCCTTGGCTACAGATACTCCGTTTCGCGATGAAATTCAGCAGATCAGAAACCAAAAAGGCCAGATAATCGTTGCGGAACATCTGCGTCATTTTCTAAACAGCAGCGAAATTGTGCATTCCCATGTAAATTGTAACAAGGTTCAGGATCCTTACAGTTTTCGCTGTATTCCCCAGGTGCTGGGTTCGGTGCTGGATACCATTCACTTTGTTGAAGAGATTGTAGAAAACGAGATTCGGTCCGTGACAGATAACCCGCTGGTGTTTCCGGAAATCGGGGAGATTCTGTCCGGTGGTAATTTTCACGCGGAGCCGCTGGCTATGGCGGCTGATTACCTGACGATTGCATTGACGGAGTTGGGCAATATCAGCGAGCGCCGGGTGTCGATTCTATCGGATACGACGATGAGTGGTTTGCCGGCATTTCTCGTGGATACCGGGGGTGTCAATTCAGGGTTTATGATTGCCCACGTGACGGTTGCGGCGCTTTGTGCGGAGAACCGGACGTTATCCCATCCGGCGTCGGTGGAGACGATTCCCACTTCGGCCAACCAGGAAGACCATGTCAGTATGGCGCCCAATGCGGGATTAAAGCTTTTACAGGTTGTGGAAAATATTCGCCACATTATCTGGATTGAATTTTTATCGGCGGCTCAGGGGATCGATTACCGGAAAAATTTAGCCAGTGGCGACGGTACAAAAATTGCCTACGAGAAAATCCGCTCGCTGGTGAAACATCTTGATAAAGATCGAATACTGTATAAAGATTTACGAAAAATTGATGATTTTTATAACGACGAAACTTTTTTTAAACAGATACAGGCAATTGCCGATAAACCAATCAAATAAGGTGATAATATGATAAAAAAAGTTACCCGGGAAGGCCTCACATTCGATGACGTGCTGTTGGTACCGGCAAAGTCTGATGTCCTGCCCAAACAGGTATCACTGAAAGCAAGATTGACCAATAATATTCATCTGAATATTCCACTGATCAGTGCGGCGATGGACACTGTCACCGAAGGTGATATGGCGATTGCTATTGCCCGGGAGGGCGGGATTGGCATTCTGCATAAAAATATGACTATCGCTGAACAGCTTGCTGAAGTTGACAGAGTAAAACGTTCCGAAAGCGGGATGATCGTTAACCCGGTGACCCTGTCATCGACCAATACTTTGCGGGAAGCCTTGGACATTATGGGCAAGTATTCGATATCCGGAATCCCTGTTGTCGATGACGGTCAATTGACCGGGATTCTGACAAACCGGGATATTCGTTTTGAAACCAACCTGAATCAGCTGATTTCCCAACGCATGACCAAGGAAAACCTGGTTACCACCCAGGTAGGCACGACATTGGAACAGGCAGAAGAGATACTTCAACGTCATCGTATTGAAAAATTGTTAGTTGTAGATGATGAAGGTCGGTTAAAAGGACTGATTACGGTGAAGGATATTCTGAAAAAGAAACGATTTCCCAATGCAGTTAAGGATTCCTATGGCCGCCTGAGAGTTGGGGCCGCGGTTGGAGTTTCCGGTGATTTTATGGAGCGGGCTGAACGCTTGATCGAAGGCGAGGTGGATGTAATAATTATCGATACCGCCCATGGTCATAATTCCGATGTCATTGATGCCGTCAAGCGAATGAAAAAGTCATTTCCGCAAATAGATATTATTGCCGGAAACGTGGCGACAAAAGAAGCCACAAAAGCCTTGATTGATGTTGGTGTCGATGCGGTCAAAGTAGGTATTGGCCCTGGTGCGATCTGTACGACGCGGGTCGTAGCTGGAGTAGGTGTTCCGCAATTGACGGCAATCATGGATTGTTGTGAAGCATCGGAGAAGGTTGGAATTCCCATTATCGCCGATGGTGGAATCCGGTATTCCGGGGATATTGCTAAAGCCCTGGCCGGTGGTGCCAGCACGGTGATGTTGGGTTCGCTCTTGGCGGGTATGGATGAAAGCCCCGGAGAAACCGTATTATATGAAGGCCGGGTGTATAAAACCTACCGCGGAATGGGTTCCCTTGCAGCCATGGCGAAAGGCAGCAAAGACCGTTATTTCCAGGATTCCACTGAAACAAAGAAATTGGTTCCCGAAGGCATTGAAGGAATTGTTCCCTATAAAGGTCCTCTGCAGGATACAGTTCATCAGCTAATGGGGGGCTTGCGGGCTTCGATGGGATATTGTGGAGCGAGAGATATTGATGAAATGCAGGCGAAGGCAGAATTTATAAAAATAACATCCGCCTCAATTCAGGAAAGCCACCCTCACAATATCAAAATCAGTAAGGAAGCACCGAATTACAGATCGGATAATTAAGTATTGAGGAAAATAGTATTACGTAAGTTTGGCGATATGAGCAGCAAGCTTGGATTTTTTATTAGCGGCATTGTTTTTGTGAATAATGCCTTTTCCGACGATGGAGTCGATAATTGAGGCTGCTTCGCGATACAGTGGTTCCGCTTCTTCTTTGCTACCGGCGGTTTTTACCTTCTTTATCATGGATTTCATTAAAGTTTTGTAATGCTTATTCCGTAACCGGGCTTTATCGGCCTGGCGAATTCGTTTTTGAACTGACAAATTCTTGCTCATTAAACTCCTTTCAACAGTTTTCAAACAGGCCGCAAATTTATTTATATCAAACCTGAATATCAAAGGAAAAATCAGATTCTGTGTTTATTTTTATCTTAAAACTGCTATTAATCCTGTTCTGTGCATTGCTGGGAGCCGTTGTTTTAACGATTTTAATTCCCATCCGCTTTCGCTTTAACGGAGACCTTAGCGATGATGAAAAACGATTTTCGGGAGTCGTTTCGCTCTATTTTGGCGCGATACAATTATTTTTAAAGTCGGAGCGGGAAACACTTCACCTGATCTTGGCATTTATCGGCATCAGAATTCCGGTATATACAAAATTACTGAAAGAAATGGGTCAAAAATCCCCGGAGCCACCCGTAAAGAAATCGGAGAAAAAAATAAAAAAATCCTCCAAATCCAAATTGAACGTGATTGATTGGATTACGATCGTTCGAAAAGTGTTTCCCCGATTAATAAGACCGATTCAATTTAAAACATTATCTGTAGATTTGGCGGTCGGTTTTTCCAATCCTGTAGCAACCGGGTTGTTCATTTCCACTTATTATATATTTAAATACACGATAAAAAAAATGGAAACTGTTGCGCTTAGGGGCGATTTTAAGCGCACGGGAGTGTTTGGGGAAATTACTATTGATGGTATTATTTATTTGGTTCAATACGTTGCAGTACTTATTTTTGTCTATAAGCAATACAGGCAGCGTTTGCGGATTAAAAAAAAAGGAGGTTATGATGGTTGAAAACCTGTTGGATACACTCTTAGAAAAATTGAAAACACTGGTGGATTCCGAAACGGTCGTCGGAAAACCTATTTCTGTCGGAAAGGCAACGGTGATTCCGGTGACAAAAATATCTTTTGGCTTCGGAGCCGGCGGCGGCAAGTCAAAAGGGGACGCTGATTCGGGAACCGGAACCGGAGGCGGTGCAATCATTGAACCGGTAGCCATTATCATGATTGAGGACGAGAATGTCCGGGTGCACAGCCTTAAGGATAATAATATCGCCAAGGTCATCGAAATGATCCCGGGAATCCTGAAAAAATTTAGTAAATCCAAAGGTTCAGATAAGGGAAAAACTAAGGATTGATTTATTGTTAATCCATGTAACTTTTTCTTGTATTTTAAGGTGACTCCACCTATTTTTCAGCGAGGGAGAAAAAAATGAACGATACCGTGCTAAAAAACATCCCGTTATTTGCTGATCTGAGAGACGAGATTCTCGAAAAAATCTTTGACCTGATGCAAAAACGGATTTACAAGCGTAACAACATGATTCTGATGGAAGAGGATGTGGGTGATACGCTGTTTATTCTAAACTCAGGCAGCGTAAAAATTACCCGTCTCAGTGATGACGGTCGCGAAGTCATTTTGTCCATTTTGGGAGAAGGTGATTTCTTTGGTGAAATGTCGATTTTTGATGGTGAAAGTCGTTCCGCGAATGTCATCGCCCTGGAAGACTCGGAGGTCTTTATTCTGAAACGTGGCGATTTTCTGGACCTGTTGGAAAAACATCCCAAGATCGCTATAACCCTGCTTCAGGAAATGGCTGTTCGCTTGAGACGTTCCGATCAGCAGATTGAAGGATTGTCACTTAGCGACGCCGAGAGCCGGATTGCCATGAGTATCATTCGCTTTGCCGAAGATTTAGGCATAATTAAAATGGGTCAGGTGGTGATCGAAAGCCTTCCTTTTCAACAGGATATCGCCAATATGGCCGGGACCAGCCGGGAAACAGTGTCACGGATGTTGAAAATGCTGGAGGTCAAAGGCTGGATCCAGCGTAAGGGCCGCCGCTTGGTGATCACAAACTATGATGAATTTGTAAAAGAATTTGGTTAATCGCAGTTAAATACTAATAATTTGACGACGGGATAGTATTTATGCTGTCCCGTTTTTATTTCGTGGATTATTATTTAATTGAGTCGTCATAGACCTTTTGTAAAATCGGTGTCAGAATTGAAGTCCATAGGGCGTATCCGGCTTGATTCAGGTGCAGGCCATCGCCCATGAATAATTCGGGACAGGGTTTTTTTCCATTCACTGACATCGGTGCGGCTGTATCGCTGTAGTAGAGATTTGAATCACTGGCATTGAAACGCTTTATCTCTTGATTCAGTTGATCCATGAGTGGCCACTTATCCCAGCGACTGATACTTGGTTTTACCGGGAGATAAATCAGACGAATATCAGGGGAGTCGGTTTTAATTTTGGTGATAAATTCGATATAATCATCCAGAATCTGGTGGACTGGCTTTCCAGCGGCAACATCATTGTCACCACAATAGAAAACGATAACCCGGGGGGAGTACACGTTTATTGTTTCCTGATAATAATGTAACAAATCGGAAATATGGGCACCTCCGAAACCCCGATTAATAATTGGCCATTTCGGAAAGGCGGTATGCGTTTGCCAGAGTCGAATACTGGAACTGCCCGCAAACAGAACCGCATTGGCCGGGTAACTATTTTTCTGATCCCATTCTGTGAAGATGTTTATTTCTTTGGCAAAGCGTAATGGATCAGGATCGGGGAGTTCGGCAAAAAGCTGAAGGTGGAGAAATAACGAAATTAAAATCAGGGCAAGAGTGATTTTTACTATAAGAAATCTGTTCATGTGTCACCTGTTTCAATGTTAAATTCATATCCAATATACATTGATTTTATGAAAATTCAAGCTGCTTCAATAAAAACTGCTTTTCTGGGATGGGATAATTATATTTAGAGGTTATTTTGATTTTAATCGTTCACTCAGATAATTATTTATGCAGACAGATCACGCAAATTCTCCGAAAGGCGAAATGAAAGAGATGGGATTTTTAGATCATTTGGAAGAATTACGCTGGCGTCTGCTGAAAATATTGTTCAGTGTGATTGTGTTTACGATTATCTGTTTTATGGTATCGGATTATTTTATTGAATTGTTATTAAAGCCCTCCAAAATGCTTCAGCCGGATATGACAGTCCAGGTGTTAAAAGTGCAGGGTATGCTGATGTTGAAATTTGGAGTAGCCCTGGTGATGGGGATGGTAATTTCCATTCCGGTGATTGCTTATCAGTTCTGGGCGTTTGTTGCCCCGGGATTGTATGCTGATGAGAAAAGATGGGGTCCGCTGCTGGTTATTAGTGTTAGCCTGTTCTTTCTGGTGGGTGTCGCCTTTGCATATTATGTTTTAGTGCCTTTCGCAATTAAATTCCTTACAGCCATCGGATCTCCCGATGTTAAAAAAAATATCTCAATCAATTACTATGCGAAATTTGTGATGCAGATGTTGGTGGCATCCGGTCTGATTTTCCAAATGCCGATAGCCTCGTTCATATTGACAAAAATGGATTTGATAACACCGGCATTTCTGCGCAAATCCTGGCGCTACGCGGTTATTATTATTCTGATTCTGGCGGCTTTTATTACTCCTCCCGATCCGGTCAGTATGATTCTGATGGGGGTGCCGCTCTTTTTTCTGTATGAGTTAAGTATTGTCGTATCCCGGTTTGCTTCCGGTAAGGAAAAAACCGATTCGGATCAGGAACATTTGGAAGGTTGATGATGACAATTAGTGTTGAAGATTTATCCCGGCCGGTCAGCGATGAGTTAGCCCTTTTCCGCCGGGAATTCGCGGCATCCTTTCAATCGGACGTTGGGATGATAAATGATATCGCTGCCTATATTCTTGATCAGAAGAGCAAGCATATCCGTCCCTTACTGGTTCTGCTGTCAGCTCGGCTCTGCGGAACCCCGACTGACGCTACGATTGTATCGGCCAGCCTGGTGGAATTACTCCATACTGCAACATTAATCCACGATGATATCATTGATGAATCGATAACCCGTCGTGGTGTACCCTCGGTTAATGCAGTCTGGCAGAATAAAGTATCGGTTTTAATGGGTGATTTTCTGTTTAGTCGCTCACTCACAAATATGCTGAAACTTCGAAATTACAAAGCACTGGAATTGCTTTCGAAAACTTCCGAAGCCTTGAGTTCCGGTGAGATAATGCAACTCGCCAAGAGTTCAAATAACGGTATGGACGAAGAGAGTTATTTTCGAATGATCTGGTTGAAAACAGCCTCGCTTTTCGCCAGCAGTTGCAAGGTGGGTGCATTATCCGTTGGTTCCAATGCTGAACAGGCCGAGGCATTGGGAAACTTTGGTAAATATCTTGGAATGGCATTTCAGATTAAAGATGATCTGTTTGATTACACAGCCAAAGAGGATAAAATCGGAAAGCCGATTGGCCGGGACCTGAAATCAAATCTGATCACATTACCGCTCCTGTATGTATTGAACCGTATGGGAAAAGCAGAAAGCGTGAAAATCCGCGCAGATATTCGAAAGGGATTGCATGCAGACGAAGTAAAAAAAATAAATACCTTGGTATTTTCGAAGGGGGGCATCCGATATACCGAGGACAAATTAAATGAGATTTCCGAAAAAGCAGAGCAAACACTGGAAATATTTCCGGATTCGGAAGTGAAAAAATCCCTGATTGGATTTATTGCATTTAACCGGCAGAGATCAAGCTAACAGCCTTTTGATATAAATAAAATGTAAGTTAAGATTATGACGATATTCTGGATTATCATTTATAATATTTTTGTGATTCCCCTGGTATTTATTGGTGTGCAGGTGCTGGCTTTGTTTAATGTAAAAGTCAAACGCGGTATCGCCGGCCGAAAGATCAGTTGGCATCATCTGAAACGGTTGCGACAGAAATTTCCAAATAAGGAAGTATTCTTGATTCACTCAGCATCGTTGGGTGAATTTGAGCAGGCCAAACCGGTTATCCGGGGTCTGAAGGCGATTCGTTCCGATGTCATGATAGTTGCCAGTTTTACATCGCCCAGTGGTTTTGAACACGCCCAGAAAATGTCAGAAGTGGATCTGATGATCTATCTGCCGTTCGATACCTATTT
>JAFGXZ010000302.1 GCA_016936335.1 Fidelibacterota bacterium | reverse complement strand
ATCACTGCTGATGTCGATTAAAAAGACGAGAATTCTCGTTCGTTCCAAATGTCGTAAAAAACGATGCCCTAGCCCCTTGCCCTGATGAGCACCTTCAATCAATCCGGGAATATCAGCCATGACGAAAGCGCGATAACTGCCATATTTTACAATTCCAAGATTTGGTGTCAGGGTAGTGAAAGGATAATCAGCAATTTTGGGTTTCGCCGCGCTGATTTTTGAAATAAGGGTTGATTTACCGGCATTGGGAAAACCAACAAGTCCTACATCGGAAATAACTTTCAGTTCAAATATCAGATTTTTCTCTTCACCCGGCAGACCCATTTCGCAGTAGCGTGGCGCCCGGTTTGTCGATGTGGCAAAGGTTGCATTGCCACGTCCGCCTTTTCCTCCGGCTGCGATAATAACCGAAGAGTTCTGTTCTGCCAAATCAGCAAGGACCTGATTGCTGTCCTCATCGATGACAACTGTTCCACGCGGGACTTTGATAATTATAGATTCTGCATCCAGACCATGTTTGCGGGCACCCTGGCCGGATCCGCCGTTTTTTGCCTTGTAGGATTTATGATATTTAATGTCCTGTAGTGTAAATATATTCGGGTCAACTTGCAGAATTACATCGCCGCCATGTCCTCCGTCTCCGCCGCTGGGTCCACCTTTGGGAACATGTTTTTCACGGCGAAATGCAACACACCCTTTGCCGCCATCGCCTGATTTAATAAACACTTTTGTCCAGTCTACAAACATAAATTTATTCCGGTTCCTGTTTTTTCATCGTTGGATTAAACTAATCAACTATCGTTAAGTTGCAAACATTAATCGATGAACGGTTTCCTGCCATATTAACAGGTAAAAAATATACAGAAAACCGGAATTTCGGAAGTAATTTATTTTGTAGCCTCTTCCAGTAGTTCGTTTAAACGCTGAACAAATTCCGTCGGATTGGGCAAGTTCCCTTCTATCAGCATTGCCGATTCATACAATTGCAGGATTGATTTCCGTAAAACAGGATCAGTGCTGTCACCGATATTTCGTCGCGATAGATTTTTAATAATCGGATGGCCGGGATTGATTTCCAGTATTTTTTTCTGAGGACTGACCTCCTGATTCATCATTTTCATCATTCGTTCCATCTGCGGATCGAGTCCGTCTTTTCCAACGACAAGTGTTACCGGAGAATCGACAAGACGTTTGGATGTTTTCACATCTTCGACTTTATCGCCAAGGGTTTCTTTAAACACTTTAATCAGAGATTCAACCATATCGGGATTCAATAAATCTTCCGGTTTGTCGGTATCGGGTTTCTTTTCCTCTTCAAGATCGATGTCCGCTTTTTCAATGGATTTCAGTGTTTTCTTTTCATATTCATAAATGGATGGAATGATAAAAATATCAACCGGATCGGTTAGCAGCAGTACTTCATAATTGTTTTTCCGAAAATATTCCAGATTGGGATTTTTCTCAACGACTTCCCGATTATCGCCTGTCAGATAATAGATTTCTTTCTGCTTTTTCTTCATCCTGGAGATATAATCATCCAGAGAAACCAGTTCGCCTTTTGGTTTTGCCGTGGATTCAAATCGCAGTAATTTCATAATT
Organism: Fidelibacterota bacterium; assembly: GCA_016936335.1. Taxonomy (GTDB): domain Bacteria; phylum Fidelibacterota; class UBA2242; order UBA2242; family UBA2242; genus B118-G9. Next base: position 2,969 of record JAFGXZ010000302.1, on the reverse strand, counting down.
TTTTCACGATTGCTAAAGTCACTGTTTAAACCGGTTTTAAATAGCGGCCCGAAGTTTTTGGTCAGTTTTTCAAATTTTCCGGGATCGTTTTTTGCCCACTCATCCATCATTCCGAGAATTCGGGTTGTTATAACTTCTTTAATTTTTTGCATGACCGGACTGTGTTGAGTGACTTCACGGGAAACATTCAGCGGCAGGTCTTCGGTATCAACTACTCCCCGGATAAATTTCAGATAATCGGGTAGTAGATCTTTAGCATCGTCCTGGATAAAAATCCGGTTTGAATACAAGTGCAATCCTTTATCTTCCAAATCATAGAACAAATTCAAAGGCGCTTTCGCCGGAACAAAAAGTAAAGCCTTAAAATTTACTGCGCCTTCCAGTGAAAGGTGTAAATGCCCCAGCGGAGCTTCGAAGTCATTGGCAACAAATTTATAGAATTCGGTCAGTTCTTCCTCTTTCAAATTCTCTTTCGATCTTCGCCAGAGCGCTTCAACCTTATTAATTTTTTCCTTTCCCAGTTCAATTGGAAAATCCACAAAATTGGAATATTTCTGAATAACCGATTTAACCCGGTACTCTTCAGCAAAATCCTTATAATCATCTTTTAATCTGAAACTGATGGATGTTCCACGGTTTTTCCGATCCGTTTCCTCAATGCTGAATGTGCCTTTTCCGTCGGATGTCCAGCGATAAGCTTTTGAGCCGGGCTCAGCATGGCGCGTCTCGATAATCACTTCATCGGTCACCATAAAGACAGAATAAAAGCCAACACCAAACTGGCCAATCATGTCACCTTCCGGTTTCTTGCCGTTCTTCTGGATTTGTTCCAGGAAATTCAAGGTACCGGAATTGGCGACTGTACCAATATTTTTAATCAATTCATCTTCGGTCATTCCGATTCCCGAATCGGTAATAGTGAACAGCTGTTTTTTAGAGTCCAGGCTGATATTGATTTTCAACTCGGCATCGGGATCGGATAGTTCCTGATTTGTCAGCTGTAAAAAACGGACTTTATTGAGAGCATCGGATGCATTTGAAATCAGTTCCCGCAAAAAAACTTCCGGGTGCGTATACAATGAATGAACAATCAAATGGAGCAGCTGGTTTAATTCTGCTTTAAATTTGTAGGTTTTTTTTAACTTTTCTGAACTTTTAGCCATGTTTATTCTCCTTTAATATTTTTTTGAAAACGGCAGACATTGTTACCAATATCATGCCAAAGCGAGATGATAGACAGTTTGACAGATGGACTGTACCATATTTCCCGATCATTCAAAGGATTGTATTTTTTCTTAAAAATAATCAAAATATTGAGTGTACCTTTACCTTTATTTTACTAACTTATAATGCTATGATGGTTTCTTGAAAATAATTGATCACAGATGTTGAGGGAAATGACATCTGGTTCGGTTTAGGATAAATTCATCTGAAACATACTTGGTATAACAGACTATTTTTATATAGTATGCAAAGGGAAATTAATGTGTAATCTGATAAATACATTTAGGAGGAATGCTTAATGGCGAAAATATTGATTGTGGACGATGATGTCGATTTTGTATCGGCAGTTAAACTCGTTTTGACCAGCAATGGATTCGATATTGCAATAGCCAATTCACGTCAGGAAGGTATGGAAAAGTTCGATGCCGAAAAACCTGATTTGGTATTGCTGGATGTCATGATGGATGAACCTGATGATGGCTTCGTTCTAGCTCAATCACTGAAGAAAAAATCAAAAAATACTCCCATTTTGATGCTGACCAGTGTAGGTCAGGTTACGGGAATGGATTTTGACAAGGACAGTGAAATGGTTCCTGTGGATGATTTTGAACAGAAGCCGATTATGCCAAACCGTTTACTTGAAAAAGTCAATCAGTTGCTTGGCAATTAAAGGAGTAAACTAATGCAGATTATCGATAGACAGAAAATAATCAATCAGATAGAAGATTTGAGAAAGAAATACGGTGAAGATCGCTCAGCACTGATGCCAATCTTACAAGACCTTCAGGAAATCTATGGGTATCTTCCTCATGTTGTTATGCAGGAAACTGCTCATGCCATCGGCATTCATCCGGTTGAAGTTGAAGGCGTTGCCAGCTTCTACAGTTTTTTCCGGACAAAGGAAAAACAGGGTAAATATGTCATTCGTTTGTGCCAGACGATCTCATGCGACCTGGCCGGGAAACAGAACGTCGCCCGTCAGATGGAAAATGAACTTGGCATTAAATTCGGTGAATCAACCAAAGACGGCATGTTCACACTGGAATATACCAACTGTCTGGGAATGTGCGACCAGGGACCTGCAGTAATGGTAAATGATCGTTTATTTGCCAAAGTGGATGCAGATAAAGCCTCACAAATCATCGCAGATTGCCGTCAAAATTTTCTGAAAAGTGATTTTCCCGAAGTGGTTCCATCGGATGTAAAAAAAGCCGGCCCAATTCTCGATAATGGAGTTAAACCGGTCGAATCTTTGAAAAAAGCACTTTCCATGCCCCGTTCGGAGATCATCGCGATAATCCGTGAGTCCGGGCTGAAAGGTCGCGGTGGTGCTGGTTTTCCGACGGCAATTAAATGGCAATTGGCCGGTGCCGCAAAAGGCGAAAAAAAATACGTTGTTTGTAATGCTGACGAAGGTGAACCCGGCACATTCAAAGATCGCATGTTACTTTATGAAGAAACCGATCTGTTACTGGATGGTATGACGATTGCTGCGTACGCGGTTGGCGCCAAAAAGGGATTCATCTACCTTCGCGGTGAATATCTCTATATGCGAAAATACCTTGAAAAAGCACTTGAAGACCGTCGTTCACAAAATTTACTGGGTGAAAAAATACTGAAAAATAAAGAATTCAATTTCGACATTGAAATTCGTATGGGCGCCGGCGCCTATGTTTGCGGCGAGGAAACCGCACTGATCGAATCGCTGGAAGGTTTTCGCGGCGAACCGCGCAATCGCCCTCCCT
>JAFGXZ010000301.1 GCA_016936335.1 Fidelibacterota bacterium | reverse complement strand
TTACTCAACTCATGACTGTTGCTTTTGGACTAGAAAAACAATCGTGGAAATAAATATTTAAATAATGTCGATGGATTTACAACAAAATTTATTGAGTATCTATTTTTTAAGTCTGAATCGAGGGGAAAATGACTAAACCAAAAGTGGCTTTCTACTGGTGCGCTTCCTGCGGAGGTTGCGAAGAAGCCGTTATTGATCTGGCGGAAGATATCCTGAAAGTCGTTGATGCGGTTGATATTGTACTTTGGCCGGTGGCAATGGATTTTAAAAAGAGCGACATCAAAGCAATGGCCGACGGATCAATTGCTGTATCCTTTATTAATGGTGCGATCAGAACATCGGAGCAGGATGAATGGGCGAAACTGTTACGAAAAAAATCGGGTCTGGTTGTGGCCTTCGGGGCTTGCTCACATCTGGGCGGAATTCCCGGGCTGGCTAATCTGTCTTCCCGCCAAAATCTGTTTGACACTGTTTATATTAATACCCCGACGGTCAACAATCCTGATAATGTTTTTCCGCAAACATCCAGCATCGTCGCCGAAGGCGAACTGGAATTGCCGGAAATCAGTGAAGAAGTTCGCGCACTGAATCAAGTTATTGATGTTGATTATTATTTGCCCGGCTGTGCGCCGCCGCCGAACCTGATTATGGATGCGGTAATGGCGATTTTATCAGGTAATTTGCCGGAAAAAGGGACGGTACTCGCTCCTGATAAATCACTTTGCGATACCTGTCCGCGAAAAGAATCCAAACCCGATAAACTGAAAATCAGTAGTGTCAAACGTATTTCCATGACAACGATCCCGGATGATAAATGTTTTCTGGCGGAAGGTATTGTTTGTCTGGGACCGGCAACCCGATCCGGTTGTGGCGACCGCTGTATCAATGCCAATATGCCCTGCCGCGGTTGTTTCGGACCAACAAAAGCTGTACAGGATCAGGGCGCCAAATTCCTGTCAGGATTCAGCTCACTGTTCGACAGTGACAATGAAACGGCGATAAATACTTTCGCAGAATCGGTCATCGATCCGGCGGGACTTTTCTATATGTTCAGTCTGGCGTCATCGCTCAAAACAAAATTTCACGATCGTTCATAAACAGGGGAATATTTATGGCAACTCGAATAAAAATTGATCCGATTACACGCCTGGAAGGCCACGGGAAAATTGACATTTTCCTGAATGCCGAAGGTGATGTTCAGCAAGCCTATTTCCAGGTTCCGGAACTGCGCGGATTCGAGGAATTCTGTAAAGGCCGTCTGGCTGAAGAACTGGCGCGAATAACTCCCCGCATCTGTGGGGTATGTCCGACAACTCACCACATGGCCTCGGGAAAAGCGCTGGACGATCTCTATCATGTCGATCCGCCTCCGGCTGCAAAAAAAATCCGTGAGATGATTAATTCAGCGTTTATCTTTGAAGATCATGTTCTGCACTTCTTTTATCTGGGTGGACCGGATTTTATTGTTGGGCCGACGGCGCCGAAAGAGCAACGAAATATTCTGGGTGTATTAGGTAAAGTTGGTCTTGAAATTGGCGGTCAGGTTATTGCTATTCGAAGAAAAGTCCGTGCAGTTATTGAAAAACAGGGAGGGCGAGTCATTCATCCTGTATGCAATCTGCCTGGTGGAGTTTCGAAAGGCGTCAACGCCGAAGATGCTGAACAATATAAACACCTGGCCGACGAAATGATCGGATTTGCTCAATTCACACTCAAGGCGTTCAGCGATATTGTCCTGGCAAACCAGGAATACCTTGATCTGATTGTAGGTGATATCTACCGGCATGAAACCTATTATATGGGATTGGTGGATAAGAATAATCATATAAATCTCTATGATGGCGATATCCGGGTGGTCTCGCCGATCGGAGAGGAATTTATCAAATTTAAATCTCAGGATTATCTGAAACATATTGAAGAGCATGTGGAACCCTGGAGTTATGTGAAATTCACCTATTTGAAAGAGATCGGATGGAAGGGGTTCATCGATGGAAAGGATAGTGGAATTTACCGGGTGGCTCCGTTAGCCCGTTTGAATGCTTCTGACGGGATGGCAACACCATTGGCTCAGGCTGAATATGAAAAAATGTATTCGGCTCTTGGCGGTAAACCCGCTCACAACACCCTGGCATATCACTGGGCCCGTCTGGTTGAGGTTCTATATGCGGCCGAGCGGTTTAAAGAACTGGTCAATGATCCTGAGATATTATCTCCGGAAATCAGGACAATTCCCACGGAAACACCGACTGAGGGTATCGGGGTTGTCGAGGCACCTCGGGGAACCCTTTACCATCATTATAAAACCGATCCGAATGGCCGGATAACCGATGTGAATTTGGTTGTTGCAACCACCAATAATTCAGCTGCGATCTGTATGTCGATTGAACGGGCAGCCCGGAAACTGATCAAAAAAGGGAAAGTGGATGACGGGATTTTAAACATGGTGGAAATGGCGTTTCGGGCATACGACCCCTGTTTTGCCTGTGCGACGCACTCACTGCCGGGACAAATGCCACTGATTGTGTTCATTCACAACGACCAAAGAGAAGTTATCCAAAAGCTAGTGAGGGATTAACTCATGACAAAAAACAAAACCGTTAGTGCCCATCAGATTAGCCACGAAAATGTTGACAAGTTAAAAGATATTTCCGGTGTCAATGTCTATGCCTGCTATCAGTGCGGGAATTGCTCATCTGCCTGTCCGGCTGTGGAGTTTATGGATATTCCACCGCACCAGATAATCCGTAAAGTTCAGCTGGGCTTTATTGATGAACTGCTGGAATCTGAAACACCCTGGATTTGCGCAGCATGTATTACCTGCACAGTAAAATGTCCGCGTGGAGTTGATATTGCAAAAGTGATGGAGGCTTTACGGCAACTTGTTCTGCGTAGTGATTTTGAGCATGGCAATCTTTGTGAAATTGAGGATAAATTACGTAAAAAGCTGCCTCAGATTGCCCTGATCGGTAATTTCCGTAAAACGATCCTATAGATGGAGGAATCATGCAACTGTCCTACTACCCGGGATGTACTTTAAAAACGGATGGGAAAAATTTTGAAACATCAGCCCTGGCGGTCCTTGACCGGCTCGGTGTATCTGTCTCAGAACTGGAAGACTGGTACTGTTGCGGTGTCTGTTTTTCACAGACTCAGGATAACCTGATGCAGCAGGTCGCACCGGTGCGCACATTGGTCAAGGCCAAGGAAAAAGGCAATCCACAGCTTCTGGCATTGTGTACAATGTGCTTTAATACACTTAAGCGATCCATTGAATTTATAAAGAATGATTCAGAAAAGATGGATACAATCCACCAATTCATGGATCTTGAAAACACGCAATTTTTTGGGGATGAGATTGATGTGGTCGATATCCTGACATTGATCAGGCAGATCGGATTGGAAAAATTGAAAGAGGCCATTGTAAAAACCGACGCCGGATTAAAAATCGCCTCTTATTATGGTTGTATGTTATTAAGACCGAAAGAGATTGCGATCGACTCCCCCGATGATCCGGTAATTTTGGAAGAAATTCTGGAAAGCGCCGGGTGTGAAAATGTCTATTTTCCCTTTCGAACTGAATGTTGTGGTTCGTACCAGATTGTCAATAAACCTAATATTGTCAAAGACCGCGCCAAGAAAATTGTGAATTCAGCAGTCAAAAATGGTGCGGATTTAATCGTAATGCTTTGCCCGTTGTGCTATTTTAATTTTGATGAGATACAACTAGATATAAAAAAGGAGGATGCCTCTTTCCAAACGATTCCGGTACTATACATTACTCAGTTATTGGCATTGTTAATGGGACTAGATCCCCACATTCAGGACTTTAATCTGCACGCCATTGATCCCCGGCCGGTATTAAAGAGGAAGGGACTGTTATGAAAAGAGTTGGTGTATTTGTCTGTCATTGCGGAATCAATATTGCATCTACCATTGATATATCAAAAGTGGTGGAAGACCTGAAAAATTATCCCGGTATTACCTTTATCCAGGACTATAAATATATGTGTTCCGAGCCAGGACAAGCCCTGCTGAAAGAAAAAATCAAAGCAGAGAAAATCGATGCCATAGTCATAGCGGCCTGTTCGCCCACATTGCACGAAAATACATTTCGAATGGCTGTAAAATCCGTGGACATGAATCCCTATAATTGCGAAATCGCCAATATCCGGGAGCAGTGCAGTTGGGTTCATAATAATATTTCAGAGGCCACAGAAAAGGCTAAAAGAATCATCAAATCAGTTGTAGAAAAAGCCCTGCTGGATGAAGATCTGGAACCTGTGAGAGTTCCGGTTACACGGAAAGCGCTGGTTCTAGGTGGTGGCATTGCTGGCATTCAGTCAGCGTTGAGCATTGCCAACAGCGGCTATGAAGTGATCCTGGTTGAGAGACAATCGTCAATTGGCGGACGAATGGCGCAACTCTCGGAAACCTTTCCAACGCTGGACTGTTCACAGTGTATCCTTACACCGAAGATGGTGGATGCCGGCCAACATAAAAATATTCGCCTGATGACCTATTCCGAGCTGGACGACATTTCGGGATTCGTGGGTAATTTCAAAGTAAAAATAAGGCAAAAAGCAAAGTATGTGGATTGGGAGAAATGTACTGGCTGCGGGCTTTGTATTGAAAAATGTCCCAAAAAAGTGCCATCCGAATTCGATCAGGGTTTAGGAAAACGCAAAGCTATCTATACACCATTCCCTCAGGCGGTTCCGAATAAACCGGTCATCGATTGTGAAAACTGCACCTATTTTAAAACCGGAAAATGCCGGCTTTGTGAAAAAGTCTGTCCCTTTGATGCTATCAATTTTGATGAAACCGATTCTTTTATCGAGGAAGAGGTTGGTGCTATTATTGTGGCGACCGGTTATGATGTCTATCCGGTTCTGAACATGAGTGAATACGGTGGCGGTAAAATTCCGGATGTCATTGATGGTCTGACTTTTGAACGAATTTTATCTGCTTCGGGTCCGACGGGCGGAGAAGTCCGGCGACCGTCAGACGGAAAAATTCCCAAGGAAATTGTGTTTATCAAGTGCGTTGGTTCAAGGGATCCCGAGCATCATTATCCCTATTGTTCAAAAATTTGCTGTATGTATACGACGAAACATGCCATGCTGTACAAACATCGTGTACACGATGGGCAACCCTATATATTTTATATGGATGTACGGGCCGGTGGCAAGGGATATGAGGAATTTTATCAACGGGCACAGGAAGAGGATAAAGTTGTCTTTCTGCGCGGCAAAGTATCCAAAGTCTATCAGGACGATGATAAAGTCGTCGTCTGTGGCATTGATACACTCAGTGGCAGCAATGTAGAAATTCGGGCGGACATGGTTGTATTGGCAATGGCCATACGCCCATCGAAAGGAATTGAGGAATTAGCACAACTTCTGAAGATTTCCATCGATCAGAACGGCTTTTTAACCGAAGCGCACCCAAAGCTGCGGCCGGTGGAATCGCTGAGTGCCGGAATTTACCTGGCAGGTTGTGCTCAGGCGCCGAAAGATATTCCCGATACCGTTTCCCAGGCAACCGCGACCGCCGCTATGATTTCCAACCTTTTCTCACAGGAATATCTCTTGCATGAACCAATCATTACTGGTGTAGATGAGGAACTCTGCTCCGGGTGTGGATTGTGTGTGGCTGTCTGTCCTTATGATGCCCGCAAAACCAACCGTGAAAAAGGTGTAGTAGAGGTTAATGAAATACTCTGTGAAGCCTGTGGGGCCTGTGCGGCGGCTTGTCCTTCGGGAGCAGCCCAGCAGAGGAATTTTACGGATACACAATTGAGTAATATGGTAAAAGCAATCCTTGCGGAGTAATTAGAAATTTGAAACCTGGAATTTGGTTTCAAGAGTCAATCAAATGAAGAATGTTTTTGAATTAGATGTGTATAAATTGGCAGAGAAACTTTCGGATATGATCTGGGCTGATTATGAAAATTGGATCATCAAGGTGAAAAACATTATCGGTTTACAGATAATCAGAGCCTCGGATAGCATTGCTGTAAATATTGCCGAAGGATTTGGACGCTATACTCCTGCTGATCGGAAGAAATTTTATCATTATTCTCGTGGTTCATTTGAAGAAACCAAAGCATGGCTCCGGAAATTGATACGACGAAACATAATCTCCGAAAACAGGCAATTGGAATACACCGAAGTAATTAATGAGTTGGGACCGAAACTGAATGCATTTATCAATAATACTAACTAGACAAAATTTATGATCAACCCCGTATTAAGTTTCAAATATCAAATATCAAAGGATTCCTATGTTTGAACCAAAAATAGTTGCGTTTTTCTGTAAATGGTGCACTTCAGCCGGGGCGGATCTGGCCGGGACATCCCGATTGACATATAAACCGAATATAACCGGAATCCGGGTCATGTGTTCCAGCCGGGTGGATCCGGAACATATTCTGGATGCCTTTAAAAATGGCGCTGACGGTGTACTGATTGGCGGATGTCATCCGGGAGATTGTCATTATCAAAGTGGAAATTACCAGACGCTTAAGCGGGTCAAGTTGCTTAAAAAGATGATGACTGACTTGAATATTAATGAAAATCGTCTTCGGCTGGAATGGATATCAGCCGCGGAAGGAAAACGATTTGCAGAAGTCGTGGATGCGTTTACCGAGGAGATTCGCAAACTGGGGCATATTCACTATACAACATTATGAAACGACTGATCTTAGGGCTGGGAAATGAATTGCTGACCGATGACGGGATCGGGATATATATTGCCGAACAATTGAAATCTGAGATTCACGAAGCAGACATTATCTGTTCGGCAGACTCCGGTTTTGGACTGTTGGATCATATGATAGATTACGAACAGGTAATACTGATCGATTCCATTATCACTGGAAAAATCGATATTGGCGAGGTACATTGCTTTTCATCTGCGGATTTTACCCGGCATATTCCATTCAGTATCCACTCAACGGATATTATCTCCATTCTGGAATATTCACGAAAGTGCGGTTTTTTAGTGCCGGATCGGATAGAATTTTTAGCAGTAGAAATAGAAGATAATCAGACGTTTAAAGAATCCTTTTCCGATTCGATTGAAAATCAGAAGGAACAAATTGTAAAAAAAATACAAAAAATTATTACTGAAATAATCAATAATAAAATCCCTGAACCGTTCTCGGGATAGTAGAATTGAAGGAGGCTTGTGAATGAGTGAAGAACAGAAAATGATTAAAGTGTTGATTATGGGTGAGGCCTATGATGTACCGGAAGGCTCAACCATTATAATGGCAATGGAATATGCCGGTTTTCAGATGAAGCGGGGGGTTGGTTGCCGGGAAGGATTTTGTGGCGCCTGCGCCACCGTGTACCGTGAAAAAGGCGATTACAAATTAAAGGGCGGCCTGGCATGTCAGACAGTCGTTAAGGAAGGTATGATTCTGGCTCAGATTCCCTTTGTTCCCGCTGAAAAACCAGTTTACGATATTAAGGAGCTAACTCCGGATATTGATACGATTAAAGTCCTGTTTCCGACGGTGTTTCGCTGTGTTGCCTGTAACACCTGTACCAAAGCCTGCCCGCAGGAAATCAAAGTTATGGATTACGTACAAGCCCTGAAAAGAGGGGATATTGCAAGAGCGGCTGACCTTTCTTTTGATTGTATCCGCTGTGGATTATGTGCATTACGCTGCCCGGCTGAAATTGTCCAGTACAATGCCGCAACACTCGCGCAGCGGCTCTATGGACGCTACCTGAATAAAAAAAGCCCGGAGCTGGAAGAACGGATTATCGAGATTGAGAATGGAAAATACGAAAAGGATCTGGATGAACTTGTCGAAATGCCCCGGGAAGAACTTTCCAAACGTTACTATTCAAGAGAGATCAAACTGAAATAGATACAAGATTCTAGAGTCAAGAATCAAGACAAGAAGCGATGCATAATTATAAAGAATTACAGATTTGGCAACACTCAGGGAAACTTGTTAAGAAAATATATCAGATAACAAAAATCTTTCCTGATACAGAACGGTTTAGTTTGGTTACTCAAATGCAACGATGTGCCGTTTCTATCCCTTCAAATATTGCTAAAGGCTCAGGTAAATCTTCTGATAAAGTTTTTATCAGGTTTCTTGAAATCGCCATTTCATCAGTATTTGAGCTTGAAACGCAGCTGATTCTGGCTAACGATCTTGAATTTATTTCAGAAAATGAAACGAAAATAATTAGTCAAAAGCTTGAAGAAATTCAGATAATGATTTTTGGATTCGAGAAAAAATTAAAAAACCAAAATTTGAGTATTAATCATGAGTCTTGAATTAGTCATCTTGACTCTTGATTCTTGACTCTTGGTTCTAGAAATCTCAAAAAGGAGCCCCTATGTATCCTGACTATATGATGAAATCGATCGAATTGGTTGAGAAAACCCGACCGAAACGACTGGAATTAGCGAAAAAACTGGGCAAACAGGTTTTCCCGGCCATGAGTGAAAGTGAACGTCAAGCGGTGCTGGATAATTTTCATCCCGATTATAAAAAAGATGCACGCCGTAAGATCCGTGTGGGTGTCAATAAAGGTGAATTATTGACGACGGAAGTTGCTGATTTACTGGAGTCATACTCCCGCATCGATCCCGCAATTTTTGATTTTAATAATCCGGATCATGAAACCGACGTACTGGTCATTGGCGCCGGCTCAGCGGGAATGGCGGCAGCGATTACCGCCGGAATCAATGGCAGCAATGTATTATTAGCAACAAAATTAAGGCTTGGTGATTCCAACTCCATGATGGCCCAGGGAGGAATCCAGGCTGCCGATCAGAAGGATGATTCGCCAATTTTACATTATCTTGATGTCATGGGCGGCGGGCATTTTGACAATAAACCTGACCTGGTAAAAGCCCTGGTCAATGACGGACCCGTGGCGATAAAATGGCTTGAAGAACTTGGTGTAATGTTTGATAAGAATCAGGATGGTTCGATGCTGGTAATCGCTGGTGGAGGAACCAGCCGTAAACGGATGCACTCTACCCGGGATTATACCGGCGCCGGGATCTGCCGTGTTCTGCGGGATGAAGTTTATAACATGCCAGATAAGATTAAATACCTGGAATTCACATCCATTATTGAGTTAATCCTCGATGATAAAGGACAGGCAGTCGGTGCAATAGGATATCATCTTGAAACAAAACAGTATATGGTCATTAAAGCCAGTTCAGTGATTATCGCGACCGGAGGATTCGGACGACTACATGTTCGGGGATTTGAGACGACCAATCATTATGGTGCGACCGCAGATGGTTTGGTTATTGCTTACCGGGCCGGCGCCAATTTGCTGTTCATGGACTCGGTTCAGTATCATCCGACGGGTGCAGTATTTCCGGAACAGATTTTGGGATTTTTATGTACTGAAAAAATCCGATCCATGGGCGCTCAGCCGGTTAATCATGATGGCGAGCTGTTCGTCTATCCACTGGAGCCACGCGATATTGAAGCGGCAGCGTTCATTCGTGAATGTACTGAGCGTAAAAAGGGAGTCAAAACGCCTACCGGTAAAGTAGGTATTTGGCTGGATTCACCCTTGATTGATCTGATAAATGGCGAGGGAGCAATCCAGAAAAATCTCCCTGCTATGCTGAGACAATTTAAACGTTTTGATATTGATATCGTCAAGTACCCGATGCTGGTTTATCCAACGTTACATTATCAGAACGGTGGGGTCGAAGTTGATGATAAAGGTGAAACCAAAATACCCGGCCTTTATGTCGCCGGAGAGGCAATTGGCGGCATTCATGGGCGTAACCGACTGATGGGGAATTCCCAGCTGGATCTGATTGTATTTGGCCGCCGAAGTGGCTTCTGGGCTTCTGAGCGGGCTAAAAAAGGGGTACAATTTGGAAAGATGAACATGCAATATGTCTATGATTTTGAAAACGAGGTTGCCAAACTGGATATTCCGCGCAAGAAAATCGCACCGATCGTGCTTCCCGATTATATTCCGGACCATGTGAAATTCAAGCAGAAAACCACGGAGTATTTTGGAACGCTGATATAATAAATTTAAAGAAAAATAAGCAGTAAGCAGGAGGAAAATCAATGCAAGAAATTAATCTGGATCTGAAAAATCTGAATGATGTTTTTCCGGAAAACTTCAGTCAGGAGCAAATTGCCAAAGGGAAAACCTTATTCCTGAAAAAACTGGCCGAGGATGCCCATCGATTCTACGGCGGGAAAATTCAAACGGCACCGAAAGCCGGAGTTTTTGGTTTCAATTGGTTCAATGTTTGGTACACACCCGGTGTATCGAAAATATCCACAACAATCCGGGATAATAACGATGCCTCTTTTGAACTATCTAACAGGGGAAACCTTGTGGGCGTTGTGAGTGATTCCACCCGAGTTCTTGGTGATGGTGATGTTACCCCGCCCGGTGGTCTCGGTGTGATGGAAGGGAAAGCATTTTTAATGAAGTATCTCGGTGGTGTGGATGCAACCGCATTGTGTGTCGACAGTCGGGATAAAAATGGGAAAAATGATCCCGATAAAATCATTGATTTCGTAAAAATGTGCCAGCACAGCTTTGGGGCTATCAACCTTGAAGATATATCCCAGCCGAATTGTTATAAAGTGCTCGACACCTTACGCGAAGAGTGCGATATCCCGGTTTGGCACGATGATGCCCAGGGAACAGCTTGTGTGACTCTGGCAGGTTTGATTAATGCTTTGAAATTGGCAAATAAGAAGATCGGTGATGTAAAAATCGCCATGCTTGGCGCCGGGGCTTCAAATACAACGATTGCCCGTATTATCATTGCTGCCGGTGGTGATCCGAAAAAGATGATTCTTGTTGATTCAAAAGGGGGCCTGCATTCTGGTCGTGAAGATATCAAATCCGATCCACGTTTCTATCGCAAATGGGAATTGTGTGAAGCCACCAATCCGGGATATGTCAATAACTTTGCTGAAGCCTGCAAGGGTGCCGATGTCCTGATTGCCCTGTCCAAACCGGGTCCGGATACTGTGAAACCGGAATGGATCAGTACGATGGCTGAAAAATCGATTGTATTTGTATGTGCCAATCCGGTTCCGGAAATCTATCCCTACGCGGCAAAAGAGGCCGGTGCGTTCATCGTTGCCACCGGACGAGGTGATTTTCCGAACCAGGTAAACAATTCGCTGGGATTTCCCGGGATTCTGAAAGGTGCCTTGATGGTCAGAGCCAGAAAAGTTACCGATGAGATGGCTATAGCCGCCGCAAATTCACTGGCCGATTATGCCGAAGCCCGGGGCATTGATCCGGAAAATATTGTACCAACAATGGATGAAGCAACAGTATTTCCAACGGAATCTGCCGATGTCGCATTGCAGGCTATCAAGGACGGTGTAGCCAGGAATATTATCACTCGTGATGAAGCCTTTGAATGGGCGAAAAAGGATATTGAATATTCAAGAACTATGGCAAAAACGCTTGTTGATGAAGGGTATATCAATGAACCACCAAACGCCATCCTGCAAGATGCGTTGAAATGGGCGATTAAGCAAGTCAGTTAATCTGAAAATCAATGTCAATCCTAAAATAGCCTCGTATTTATTGCGGGGCTATTTTAACTTTTTACATATTGAATTTTAATATGAAAGGAAGACAATGAAGTCATTAACCAAACATATTACACTTAATGTTCCAAAACGGCGGATGTTTATTAATATTACACCGGAAGTCGAGAAAGTCGTCAAAGAAAGTGGTGTTCAGGAAGGGCTTTGCCTTGTGAATGCGATGCATATTACAGCGAGTGTTTTTATCAATGATGATGAGTCCGGTCTGCATCAGGATTATGAAACCTGGCTGGAGCAGCTGGCGCCGGAAAAACCGCATTCCCGCTACCATCACAACGGTTTTGAGGACAATGCCGATGCCCATCTAAAAAGACAAATCATGGGGCGGGAAGTTGTTATCGCCATTACCAATGGTAAACTGGATTTTGGACCCTGGGAGCAGATATTTTATGGTGAATTTGACGGCAAACGTCCCAAACGCTATCTGATAAAAGTAATCGGTGAATAATTGATCGGATTGAAAATGGCACTTGAATTTGATGAAAATAATACGCATATTACGACCGCTATTTACAAATGATAATTTTATTTATTGATCGCAGGGTGGAGTCCCGATATATCGGGAGTAGCTCGCTGGGTATTTACAATTGGCGGGCATTAACCAATGTGTGATTATAATTGAAAATTGATCGCGGGGTGGAGTCCCGATTTATCGGGAGTAGCTCGCTGGTTAATTACAATTTGCAGGCGTTAACCAATGTGCGATTGTAATTGAAAATTGATCGCGGGGTGGAGTCCCGATTTATCGGGAGTAGCTCGCTGGTTAATTACAATT